>NZ_JAZHDB010000133.1:0-18051 GCF_036584575.1 Desulfolutivibrio sp. | reverse complement strand
TCGCCGCTGCCGTCGAAGCCGGATTCGGCATCCTTGTAGATGCTGTCGAAGGGCTCGGTAAAAAAGGAGCCGAGACCGATGAGGTAAATGCCCTTGTACCCGTTGTAGGGCAGGAATTTTTTGGTGGTTCCGTCGTAGTTGGCCGTGAGAACCTGGCCGGGGTAATTGGGGTCGTTGATGGAGATGGCCCCGGAAGATGCATAGTAGTCGTAGGCCAGGACGGCATGCCGGGCATGCACGGCCGTCTCCTTGTCCTTCAGATACAGCATGACCGGGAGTTTCAAATTCTTGATGGCGTTCACGATGGAGACATAGATATCTTCCTGCGTCATGTTGCTCTGGGCTGCCACCGCTGGAATATAGCTGTTCCACTGCTGTCCAAGAGAGGTATGCGCCCGGGTGGCGATGATGCTTTGGCCCTTGCGGGTTCCCCCGGACTGCAAGGGGATGTCTTCCATGTACTTTGGGTACAGGCCGTCTGCCTTGTTGCTGAAATACCATTGGGCAAAGGCTGAGATGCCGAAGCATTCGCCGCCTGGATTATAGGAAGAACCGGTGTTGACGATCTGAAAGCCGTTTGAGGCCGGGCGATATGTTGTGGCGCCCCCCTCGCCGGTCAGGGCGGCCCATATTTCCGTGAAAAGGGAGGTGTGGAAAATGTCATAGGTGATAGTCCCAGCCGTGCGGTTGATGTTCGTCACCTGGCAGGGTTCCAGATATCCGCTGGAGTCCACATGATAGGGAACCGGAACCACGTTGAGGGTTTTGTTGTAGGGCACGGTGACATGGACGGGTTCATTGAAGGTCGTGGCCCCGGAACTGTGGATGTCCAAAAGGCGCCCGGAGGCGGTTCCGGATTTCGGCGTCAGCGACCCGGAGTTGGAGGATAAGGTGATGGTGGTGTTCTGCTCCACGGCCCCGGCGGGAAAGACCACCGTGACCCCGGCCAGGATGCCCGTCGTGACGGAAATCGTGCCCCCGGCGCTGCCGATTACCTGTGTGGCCTGCGGGGTGTTGGTTCCAATGATGACTTTGACGCCGCTGGTTTTTCCCGGGGCGCCCGCCAGGATGGCCGGGAGAAAGGTCAGTATGGAATCGGCATCGGTCTGTGCCCATAATCGGGCGGGACTCGCCAGGACAAGGAAGACAAGTACGAGGTTTACAATGAATCGCCGCATGGTTTTTCCCCTCCGCAGAGATTGGGGCTGCGGCCCTGACGCCGCCAAAGCCCTGGGTTTACGGATGCCTGGCACGCCAGGCGCGTGGGATTCCCGGTGCTGCGTTGAAGCGTGGGGTGTCTCCCCTTGCCACATCAAAACGAGAAAGGCGCTACGTCAAACGTGCTGTGAAGAAGTATGAAAAACGCCAATTCCTGCCGCCGCATCCCCGTCGCTTTGAACGAGGGAGGGTGCGCTGAGGGGGGGGCGGCCTGAATTGTCAAAGGAGGGCGACCTTTGATTCAATAGTAGTGCAGAATTGTAAGATGTGCAAGGAATTTCACATAAGTTGCGCAGAATCACCTTTCAGGGATGGTGGTGGAAAAGGCCGCAGCGATGAGCTTCCGTTATTGCAAAAGGAGGAGCGGCAACTGTGGTTGATAAAGGGACATTTCATAGGCCCCCATGTCGTATGCACGGCCCCATGGCCTGGCCATGCCCCGTATGTCCGTGCCGGGAGCACCGATGGCTGTACCGGAATCGATGCAGGGCGAGTTGGCCATAAGAAGCGGCATGCCCTCGGGGTCAAAGGCGAAGCGGGGGTTGAGGGCGATGTTGCCGGTTCCGGCGAACCCACCCTGGACATCGGAATACGTCGCCGTGAGAGTTGTTCCCGTGCTGGACACGACTTGGTCGGGCGAATTGTCCCATACTATGAAATTCTGTAGCGAGACGGTGGATGTATCGACGTAGATTCCCCCGCCGGTCGTATTCAGAGAGATGTTTCCGGTCATGGTGACGTTTGCCGCCGTCAGGGTTCCTGAATCATACACCGAGATGCCGCCGCCATGGCCGGTGGCGATATTCCCCATGATGACATTGTTGTATGCCGTGGCGGAGGAATGATAGATGTTGAGTCCTCCACCCCAGTTGATGGCCGTATTCCCAGTAATAACGTTTTCGTGTATGAGCGCGGAACTGGCGTAATATGCGAAAATCCCGCCACCATCGAAGGCAGAGATGTTTGTTGATATCGTGTTTTCGCGGATATCCGTTCCGATGGTGCTGTCGATGCATATTCCAGCTCCACCGCCTCCTTCTGTCCCGGAATAGGTATTTCCGATGATGCGATTATTTTTAATGACCACACCTGTCCCGTTGACCGCGAGAACGCCTCCTCCGCAGCCATCCGCACGGGAACCATTGGTGATGGTGAATCCGTCGAGGGTGACGTTGTCGGCGCTGATCATCTCCACGACGCTTCCCCCCTCCTGGCCATCCAGGATGGTGTCGTTGGCGGAGGGGTTGCGCGGTGTGCCTCCGGCCGCTGGATATCCGCCCAGAAGGGTCACCGCACTAACCATGGCGACACGCTCGAGGTAGGTTCCGGCCGCGACATGGATGGTGTCCGCTCCTGGCGTAACCGCAGCTTTGGCCATGGCCGCGGCAACGGTGGCCAGGGCATGTCCCGTTCCCCAGTCGTCGCCGGGATTCGTGTCATTTCCGCCGGATGTCTGCACATAATATGCAGCGGCTAACGCAGACGTTGAAAAGAAAAGGAAAAGAATGAAAGTGAAGGGATAGAGCATGTGTCTTTTTGCCATGTCTGCCTCCGGCCTTTCGAAAACGCGGGGGGAATGCGAACGATTACGCGATATATCTGAAAAATCCATCTGCTTTGTAGTGGCGTATACACGCATGCCAGGAATACGACAAGGATTTGTCCGCAAAGATGCCATTCTCGTGGGTGATGCCGCCGGGTCCAAGGATTTGCTCCCGGGAAGAACCGGTCGGATATCGCGGGAATGCCGTGTTACCCGTCAGCCGTTTGTCCGTCTGCGGGATTGTGCCTGGCGACGAGACGGCGCAATTCGCCGATGTCGATGGGTTTTGGCAGATGATCGGTCATGCCCGCGCTGATGCAGCGTTCCCGGTCGTCGTCGTGGGTGTGGGCGGTCAGGGCGATGATGGGGATGTCCGGGTCGGCGGAGGCGACCTCGCCCGCTCGGATGCGCCGGGTGGCCTCCATGCCGTCCATGACCGGCATCTGTATGTCCATGAGGATCATGGAGAACGGCCCGTCGGCCAGGGCGTCCAGGGCCTCCTGGCCGTTTTCCACCACAAGGGCGGGGCGCCCCATGCGTTCCAAAACTTTCGAAATGAGCCTGCGATTGATGAGGTTGTCTTCCGCCACCAATATGCGCATGCCGTGGTGCGGCTGTTCCATGAAACGTCTCCCCCGGCGGCCTCTTGGCGTCCCTGGATAGGGCGCCTGGCCGACAGGCCGCAAAGTGGCGTTTCGCGGACCGGGAGTCAAGACGTTTGCCGCGACCCCCGGATGGGGCGTCAGGCCGCCCGTTTCTCCCCGGGACCGGACAGGCGGCGATCCATTTCCCGGACCTTGTCCAGCACCCGTTTGCGGATGTGGCGGAATTCCACCATGTCCTTCATGCCGTAGGATGTCCGGGCATGGCACAGGCCGGAGACGTCCATGATCTCGTTGTACAGATAGGGCAGATACAGCGGATCCTGCTTGAAAAAGACCGTGAGGCGCTGGAACATGGTCCGAATTTCGGCCGTTTTTTTGCCGGGATGCTTGAAGAGTTTCTCCAGATGGTTCCCGGCGTTTTTGAGCGAGGAGGACCACTTGGCCGCACGGGGGGCGAAGACCGGCCGGACCCGGGGCGACCGGGCCCGCTGCAGGGCCGCGAAAAACCGTTCCAGGCTGCCTGGCGCGCAGGACAACGCGCCGCACCGGTGGGCCTCGTCCAGGGTGACGTTTTTGGCCGATTCGATGACCAGGCCGCCGCCGTAGAGGTTGCAGACCCGGATGTTCCCTTCGCGCAGCGTCTGCTCCAGGTCGCGCTTGGCCGCCATGTAGGCCACGGTGGTGTGGATGGTCTGGCCGTGGGCGTTGGTGGTGGTGACCTCGTGCCGGGATGTTCCCCGATGCTTATACGCCGCCGAGTGGTGGCCCGGGGCGTGGGTGTACTCCCCGGCCCAGGAAAAGTCCTGACCGGCCAGAAGGATGCTTGAGACCCCGCAGGCGTACAGAAACCGGAAAAGCGACACGCCCACGTTGCCGCCCGCATCGAGGATCATTTCCTGGTCGGCCATGACATAGGTGGCCAGCCCTCCCACGCTCCACATGGGCAGGGTGGGGCCGGGATACATGGCCAACACCTCGGGGTCCATCTTGGTGGAATAGATGAGCGGGATGTCGGCGGCAAAGGACTTGTCGCGCAGATTGTCGATGCACACCCGCATCTCCGGCCGAAAGTCGATGGCCATGCAGATGTCCGGCCGAAGCCCCGTGCCCTCCAGGGCGGGCAGGGTCTGCAGGGCCGTGGCGTAGAGCGCCCGTCCCCGGCGTTTGGCCAGTTCCGGCGCGAACCGGGCCAGGGACGGCCCGGCCCCGAGAACCACGGCGGCCATGCCCTGGCCCATGCCCCGAAGCCCCAGGAGGCTGCCTTCGGACATGGCCCGGTGATAGTTTTTGAGTTCGTTGCCGACCATGACATCCTGCTTTTGCCGCAGGGTGGACAGCTCCACGGAAATGTTTTCCAGCCTGGCCCGGGCGTGGGCGGTCCACCGGGCGTATTCCGGGCCGAACTGGCTGGAGGGCAGGTCCGAGCGCAGATGGATTTTTCCGAAGATGAAGCAGACGTCCATGGGCCGCAGGCGTTCTTCGAAGACCTTTTTGTCCGGAGGCAGGAATTCCAGCTTCCCCGCCGCCAGAAAGGGGCGATAGTCGGTTTGTCCCAGGCAGGCCAGGAGCAGATCCGCCCGGGGCTCGATGACCAGCACCTTGTGGGTGTCCGGGGTCTTGGTCAGGATATGGTTGATGCCGTAGCCCAGGCCCGAGCCGATGATGATGGTTCCGCCGGCGGCCAGGCGGCCGTCGTCGGCCGGGGTCCAGTCGCGATAGGCCACAGACGGGGGGATGGCGCCGTGCAGCCGCGCGCCCTGTTCCGTCTGATAGTCCAGATGTCCCATGGGGTTTCTGATCAGACGCCCGGGCAGGGTCTCGGGGACGATGTTCTGGGAGGCCAGCCAGGTGATGACCGGGGCCTTGGCCGCCGTCAGGGCGGAGAGGTTGTCCTGCAAAAAAACATTGACGGGCATGGCATCTCCTCGCGCATGGTTTTTTCCCATTTCTAGCAAGTTCCCTGCCACCCTTGCGCAGTGCGCCGTTTTTGCCTAACACACGGCCTGTCCGGACATTTTTCGGAACCATCCCTCCAAGGCGCACGACATGATCCATGACGATATTTTGACTCTCATCGGGAACACCCCCCTGGTGGCCATCCGCCGCTTAAGCCCCAACCCGGCCGTACCCGTGGTGGTGAAGTTCGAGGCCAAAAATCCCGGCGGCTCCATCAAGGACCGGGTGGCCATGGCCATGATCGGCGCGGCCGAGGCCTCGGGCGAACTGACCCGGGACAAGACCGTCATCGAGGCCACCTCCGGCAACACCGGCATCGGGCTGGCCATGGTCTGCGCCGTCAAGGGCTATCGCCTCAGGCTGCTTATGCCCGCCTCGGCCTCCGAGGAACGCAAGCGCATCATGCGCGCCTACGGCGCGGAGATCGTGCTCACCCCCGGGCACATGGGCACCGACGGGGCCATCGAGGAGGCCTATCGACTGGCCCGGGAGCATCCCGACAAGTACGTGCTCATGGACCAGTTCAACAACCCCGCCAGCATCGACGCCCACTACCGGGGCACCGGCCTGGAGATATGGGAGCAGACCAAGGGGAAACTGACCCATCTGGTGGTGACGCTGGGCACCTCGGGCACGGCCATGGGCTGCGCCAAGATCCTCAAGGAGAAAAATCCGGCCGTACGCGTGGTGGCCGTGGAGCCCTCTCCCGGGCACCGCATCCAGGGCCTCAAAAACATGCAGGAGTCTTATCCGCCGGGAATTTATGACAAGCACGCCATGGATGAGATCATCCATGTGGCCGACGAGGAGGCCTTCGAGATGGCCCGGCGTCTGGCCCGGGAGGAGGGCATCCTGGCCGGGATGAGCGGCGGCGCGGCCATGGCCGGGGCGCTTCGCGTGGCCGCCGGGCTGACCTCGGGGCTTGTGGCCACCATTTTGCCCGACGGCGGCGAACGCTACCTGAGCACCACCCTTTTCGCCACGCCCGAAAAAAAGGGCGTGGCCCTGTGCGGCGTCTCCGGGGCGACGACGGCCTATCTCGATCCGGCCGCCGGACCCCACGGCCTCTTCGCCATGGGGCCGCCCCTGACCGGGCCAGGCGATCCGGACGGCTGGCGGCGCATTGTGTTCCTGGACGTGCTGGCCCGCTATCTCAAGCGGGGCGGGGCCAGGGTCGCGGCCGTGGCGGGCCTGGCCGACCTGGAGGACAAGGCCCTTTTGGCCGCCGCCGAGGCCGGTGTGACCCGGGCCGAGTACGTCGCCCGGGCCATGGACGTTTTGTCCCGGACGGCCGCCCGCCTTGGCGTGGAGGTCGCCTTCGTGGCCGCCTCGTCGGCCACGGATCGGGCCGTGGACCTGGCCGACAAGCTCATGCGCCGGGGCCTGGCCTATGAGAAACTGCGCAGCGTCTATTTCGACGTGGCCCGGGACAAGGGCTACGGGGAACTCCTGCATGCCGACCAAAGCAAACTGGCCCTGGGCAAAACCGTGGACCTGGCGGCCTATCTCAAGGAAAATCCCCAGGATTTCACCCTGCTCAAACGTGTCAGCTTAAAAGACCTCAAACGCGGCGACCTGCTGGTCACCCCCTGGGGCAATGTCCGGCCGAGTTGGTTTTTGCAGATGGCCGTGGCCGCCCTGGCCGGGCTTCCGGCCATCAGCGTGGTGGTGGCTGGCGAGGACCAATGCTTTCCGCACCTGGAGAACCTGCGCTCCATCTGGGCCCGGGCGGCCGGGGTCAGTCCGGCGGCCTGGCTCGTGACCGGGCAGGTCAAGGGGGGCGAACCGGCCCACCGGGAGGCGGAGCCGTCGATCCCCGACGTCGAGGGCCTCGCGGCCGGGGGGATGGCCTTCCGGGACGTGCGCATGTGGCTTTTGTCCGCCGCCTACCGCAAGTCCCTGTCCCTGGCCCCGGACACCCTGGCCATGTGGGGCAAAAACCGGGCCCGGGTCCAGGAGACGGCGGTCATGTTGTCGGAGATCGCTCACAGCGCCGCTGGCGGCGCCGCGTCCGGCAAGGAGTCGGACACCCCGGCCGCCCTGGCCGCCAGGGGGTTGTTCCCGGCCCTGGCCAAGGCCCTGGAGGACGATCTGGGACTGTACCGCTTTTGGCCCGACCTGTTCGCATTTTGCCGGACCATCAACACCCTGGCCGCCTCCCGCAGCCTGTCCGCGGCGGACGCCGCCCTCTGTCTGGCGGCCCTGGGCGAGGTGGACGGGGTGCTCGGGCTTTTGGACGAAAACGCCCTGCCCGTGCCCCGGACCCGGTGGCCCGAGGCCGTGGCCGCCCTGGTGGCCAGCCGGGAGAGGGCCCGCCGCGACAAAGACTTCATGTTGGCCGACCGTCTGCGCGACGATATCGCCGCGGCCGGATTCCGCCTGGACGACACCCCGTCCGGGACGCGGCTTTTTCCCGCGTCCGGGCAGGGCTCGTAAGCCGGGGGCGATTTACGGGACGTGCTTTTTGAGAAAGGCGGCGGTCTGCCGGATGACCGTGGGATGGTAGAGAAGGGCCACATGGCTCATGGGCGGGGTGTTCACGGTGCTCCAGCCCGCTCCGGCCATGGCGCTTGAGGCGTTTGGCAGCACCATGTCGTCGGCGGGGCTTACGATGTTGAGTTTTTGCACGGCCACGGCCTCGGGCCGGGCCTCAAGGGCCGGGAAAAGCGGCGAACCGGGCAGAAGCTGCCTGCCCACCGTGCTGCAAAAGGCCAGGGCGGCCACCTTGCTGCCGTGATGCGGCGCGCCGAGGGTCACGGCGGCCACGGCGGCCCGGGCGATGCGCGGGTCGGCCAGCAGGCGGCGGATGAAGAGCCCGCCCATGCTGTGCCCCACCAGCGAGATGCGCGGGGTGTCGTCGAGAATGGCATGGACCTGGGCGATGAGGCGCTGTGCGATATCCTCGAAGGTGTGCGCCCCAAAGGAGTTGTAGGCCAGGGCGTGGCTTCGGCCGAGTCCGGCCATGGCCAGGGCCGGGCCGAACACGATCCAGGCCCCCGGGGTGTGGTAGAGGCCGTGGATGAGCACCACCCCGGGCCGTGAGCTGGGGGCCTTTCCCCGGGGACGCCACAGAAACGGGAAAAACCCCAGGGGAAAGGTCAACGTCGTCAAAAACATCGCCCCCACGCCCCAGCAAAAGGCCCGGACCATGTCCCGGCGGGACAGGGGCGGGGTTTTGTCCGGAGCGTTGACGGCTTCATAGATGAACAGGGAATAGCTGATCAGGCTTATGATGATGGCGAAGATCAGGATGGCGGACAAAAGGGGCATGGGCCGGTCACCTCGTGGATGCGGTTATTTTGAAGGATGAAAGGTAACGGGAAGCCGGAGGGGGCGCAAGAGAGGCCGGGCCGGAGGGCTGAGGCCGATCAAGGAGACCAGGCCCGATCCCGGGTCTTTGATTGGTGAGGCCGGGCGCCTGGGCGGACGAGTGAGGCGTCTCGTATAGCTTTTATGAGTATTTTCAAGGTATTGTCTCTTCGCTGGGGGTTGGGGGATTGGCCTGGGCGCTTGGGAGAAAGGGAACGAAATGAAGTCCGGCCAGGAAAATCTGTTGACAGGGGACGGGCCGGAGGATAAACGCTTTTCTTCGCAAGGCGGGCGGGTAGCTCAGCTGGGAGAGCATCGGCCTTACAAGCCGGGGGTCACAGGTTCGAGTCCTGTTCCGCCTACCAGGATGCGGCATGCGGGGCCGTAGTTAAGCTGGTTATAACGCCGGCCTGTCACGTCGGAGGGCGCGAGTTCGAGTCTCGTCGGCCCCGCCACAAGAAAGCAAGGGTTTGGAAGACAGCTTCCAAACCCTTTTTTCTTTGCTGCGCCCGGACCTGCCGCGCCGCCGGGGGCTTTTTCGCGTCAGCCTTGTCGGACATCCCGAACGGCCGGGAGGCGAGGCCCATGCCCGCTCGGACGCGGGGCGGCCGATTTGTCCAGCCATATGTCCTTGTTCAGATCTGGCCATGCCCGTGCGGACGCGGGGCGGCCGTTTGTCTGCGGCCGGGATTCGCCCTGCACTCCGGGCCGGGCCGCCTCTGTCGGGAGAGCAAGCGGCAGGCCTCCGGGCTGCCTGGCCGTCGTGCTGCGGCGACAGGGCGTGATGCCGGGGATGTCGTGGGAATCGTTGATTTTCCGGGGGGGGGCGTCCGGGGAAAGGGCGATGTTGTCGATGCCCTGCGCGCATGGGCTGTCGGGTTGTCCCGGGGGGGGGCGACGGCGGCTTGGGCTTCCGGGGTTTGTCGCCAGCCGGGGCTGGGGTTTTTGGTCAAAATGCGAAATAAATATTGACTGCCAGGGCCGCTTTAAGTACACCAAAAAATTCACGCGGTGACTGTAGCTCAGTTGGTAGAGTACCAGGTTGTGGCCCTGGGTGCCGTGGGTTCGAGCCCCATCAGTCACCCCATTTTTCCTTGTCAAAAGGCCCGGTTAACAGCCGGGCCTTTTGCTTTTTCAGGCCTTTTTTTCCCGTCGGAGATACGGCCGGGGCAGCCCTGTGGCGGGTGGCGCGCGGCCCGAAGGCAGTCTTTGGGCCGCGCGCCGGGCATGGCAGATCGCTATGCCTCGCGAAGCGTGCGGTAGCGGGCCAGATCCTCCACGGACAAAAGCGGGTAGTCGTGCCGCCTGGCGAAGGCCGCCACCTCCGGCAGACGGGCCATGGAGCCGTCGCTGTTGGTCAGTTCGCACAACACGCCGCTTGGGTCAAAGCCCGCCAGCCGCATGAGGTCCACCGTGGCCTCGGTGTGCCCCCGGCGTTCCAGCACCCCGCCGGGTTTGGCCCGTAGCGGAAAGACGTGCCCCGGATGCACCAGGTCCGACGGTTTGGCGGAGGCGGCCACGGCGGCTTTCACCGTGGCCAGGCGGTCGGCGGCCGACACCCCGGTGGTGACGCCGTGCGCGGCCTCGATGCTCACGGTGAAGGCCGTGCCGTTTTTGCAGGTGTTTTTGGCCACCATGGGCGGCAGCTCCAGGGCGTCGGCCTTTTCGTCCGTGAGGCACAGGCACACGATGCCGCTGCACTCCCGGATGAGCATGGCCATCTGTTCCCGGGTGAGGGTCTGGGCGGAAAAAATGAGGTCGCCCTCGTTTTCCCGGGACTCGTCGTCCACGACCAGGATGCCGCGCCCCTGCCGCAGGGCGGTCAGGGCGCGCTCGACGTTTTTCACCGGGGACGACTCGAAACACATGGGGGACTGATTCATGGTAACGCTCCTTGCATCGTTTGGAGTACCAGAATCAGGGCGTAAGGATGGACGGATCCGTGCCGCGGCTGGCTGCAACGCGGCCGGACGCAAAAACGTCCGGCGCGTCCCGCTTTACCGGGCGCGACAGGATATGGCGCGCGGCTCACGGTCCGCGCGCGTGTCGTCTCCTCTTCCATCCGGACTGTCACCGTCGGCTCCGGCCTTGCACCGGATCTGCTGACCCCCCGGCCGGTTCGGCCAGGGGCGCTCGCGGGCTCCCCGGAATGTCCGGGATACCGCCGGTGGGGAATTGCACCCCGCCCTGAGGATGGCGGGAGGTGTACCGCGCTTGCGGCCGGATCGCAACCCGTAAGGCCGGTGCGCATCGAATTCGGGTTGACGGGGAAGGGGACGGCGGAAACGTCGTTTGACATTTGAACTAAAAAAAGTACACTGCCTGAGGCATCCAAGGATGAAAGCGTTCCCGCATGAAAAGACTTCCTGCGTATTTCTACCGGACGGAAACCGGGAAGGAACCTGTCCGTGAGTGGCTGCAAAGCCTGAATCGCGAAGACAGAAAGGCCGTTGGCCAGGACGTGAAACTGGTGGAATTCGGCTGGCCGGTCGGGATGCCGACCTGCAAACCCATGGGTGAGGGGATTTTCGAGATTCGGACAGTCCTTTCGAGTGGGAGAATTTCCCGGGTGTTCTTTTGCGCTGAGGAGGGGAACATGTATTTATTGCATGGCATCATCAAAAAAACACAGAAAACGCCGAAAGGTGATCTGGAAATCGCCAGGAGACGACGGAAACATGTGCTGGAATGGATCCATAAGACATGATGATTTCATGATGTCTGAATACTTTAATTTGTTATTGTGCATACTTTGTCTATCTTGTTGTGGAGAACGCCATGAATAACGAATGCCATGATTGCATCGGGTCTTCCTTTGATGATTTTCTGAGACAAGACGGCGCCTATGAGGATTGCCAAGCGGCGGCGATCAAGAAAGTCATTGCCTGGCAGCTTCGTTCCTTCATGGAAGTCGAAAAGGTCACCAAGATGGATTTGGCCCGGAGGATGGGAACCAGCCGGTCTTTTGTGGATAAAATTCTCGATGCGTCAAACACCTCCATCACCCTGGCGACCATCCTTAAGGTCGGGCGCATCATCGGCAAGCCGGTGCGCATCGAATTCGGGGATGACGGGGAGGGGGGCGGCGGAAACGTCTGTCACGCCTGAATCAGTGGATAAGCGGTCATGTTTTTCCCGTCTTCCGGCGGCGTCCGACGCTGCTGAGCAGTCCTTCGGACGCCGCCGGGAGCGGGAGGTCCGCAGGAACAGCGTCCCTGCGGGCGGGGTCCGGGGCGGCCGCCCCGGTTTATGCTATTCCAGCGTCTCCACGAAGGCCTCGACCCGGGTCTTGAGCTGGCCGATGTCCTCCATGCTGTAGCCCGTCTCCAGGGTCAGGGACGGGATGCCCTTGTTCGTCAGGATGGGCTCCATCTTCATGGCCTCGTTGGCGTAGGGCTGGCAAAAAAGCAGGGTGTACTGGATCACGCCGTCGGCGTGCAGCCGGTTGGCCAGCTCCAGGATGTTCCCCGGCCGCTCGGCATTGGGCGTGAAGCAGGCGCAGTCGATCTTCATGTACCGGTCGGCGATGGCGTCGAGCATGGCCTCCACGCCGCCCGCCGCGTCCGGCGTCAGGTTGCGGGTGTTGCGCTCGCCGATGCACGACTCCTCGCCCACGATCACCGCTCCCGAGCTTTCGACCACAAACGGCAGCTTCCAGTTGGGCACGGCCATGGGACAGCCCGACAACAGCACACGCTTCGTGCCCTTGGGGGCCACGCCTTCGCCCGCCGCCACCCGGGCCTCCAGTTCGTCGCACAGGGCATTGATCTGGGTGGTGAACCGGATGGGATCGTCGTAGAAGCTGATCTGGTTGATGAGCAGCGCATCGCGGCCGGAGATGGGGGCCGGGTCGGCGGCCCGCAGGGCCGACAGGCGCTGCAGGGCCTTGCGCTTGCCGTTGACGATGTCGATGCCGCGTTTGAGGTCGTCGGCGGTGATGGTCTTCCCGGTCAGCTCCTCAAGACGGGCCTTGAAACGCCGCACCTCCGCCCGCCACAGGGCCTTGGCCGCGTCGGACTTGGTCTGCGGGATCTCCATGATGTACATGGGGGCATACTCGGCAAAGCCCTCATAGGCCTTTTTCTTTCCGTCGCAGGTGGTCTCCCCGACCACCATGTCGCTGGATTCCAGGTAAGGACACAGGCGGGACAGCTTGAAGCCCACGAAGGACTTGATGAGATCGCAGGTGTTGCGCGGCACCAGGCGTTCGGCGGACTCCATGCCCACCTCGGCCCCGGCGCACAGCCCGATCTGCACACAGTCGGCGGCCAGCACCAGCTCCTCCGGAACGTAGACGCAGAATGTGCCGATGATCTTTTTTCCGTTTGCCTTGGCGTCCTGGATCTCCTTGATGCGCAGTCCATGCACTTCGCTTAACACGAAATCCATGTACTCCATGCCCTTGAGGCGGTTTTCCTGGCTCAAGTAAATGTCGCCGTAAAATTTTCCAAGCACATGCAACAGCCCCTCGTGGGCCGTCAGATCGAGATTGAGCTTTTCCCACATTTCGTCATAAGCGCCAGCCATGGTGTTCCTCCTGGTTGAAATCACACATTCTGGATTGTGATAGAGGGAAAAGGGCTGGGGTACAAATTGATAGTTACGATGCAAAATACGTTCTGCTATTGGTTTATATGATGTAGGCCCGTTGCGGCGCGGCTCAACATTGAGGTTGTTTCGGGATGGGCATTGGGCATACACTGGCCGAAACGGACGACGCCACGGCGCATGGGGCGCCAGGTGGCGAAAAACGCCAAGGATGGACGATGGAACTGGTCAAGACGGTCAAATCCGCCGGTTGAGCGGCCAAAATTTCTCCGGGGGACCTGGAGGAGGTTTTGGCCGGGCTTTCGCTCGATGATCCGCACGGACGGCTTTTGACGGGCGCGCGGGACAGCGAGGACGCGGCAATTTTGCGGTTTCCGCCGGGCAAGGCTCTGGTGCAGACCGTGGACTTTTTCACGCCCATCGTAAATGACCCCTTCCGCTTCGGGCGCATCGCCGCAGTCAACTCCCTGTCCGACGTCTACGCCATGGGCGGCGAGCCCTATGCAGCCATGAACATCGTGTGCTTCCCCATAAATAAGATGGACAAAGGCATCCTGCGCGAGATCTTGCGCGGCGGCCTGGACGCCATGGCCGAGGCCGGGGCGGTGTTGGCCGGGGGGCACAGCGTCGAGGACGAGGAGATCAAATACGGCCTGTCCGTGTCCGGGGTGGTGGATGCGGACAATTTCGCCTCCAACCGGGGCATGCGCCCGGGCGACACGCTGATCCTGACCAAGCCCCTGGGCACGGGGGTGCTGGCCACGGCGCTCAAGGGCGACATGGGCGATCCGGCCGTTTTGGAGGATATCCTTTTCCGTTGGGCCGGTCGGTTGAACAAGGTCGGCGGGGCGGTGGTGCGCGACCTCAAACTGCGCGCGGCCACGGACGTGACCGGCTTCGGCCTGGGCGGGCATCTGCTGGAGATGGCCGGGGCGTCGCAGGTGGCGGTGGAGCTTGATCTTTCCCAGGTGCCGTTTCTGCCCGAGGCCGTGGAGTTCGCCTCCATGGGCATGATCCCGGCCGGAAGTTTCGCCAACCGCAATTTTTGCTTGAAAAACGTGCAGGCGGCCCAGGGGGTCGACCCCATCCTTCTGGACCTGGTTTTCGACGCCCAGACCTCGGGCGGCATGCTCCTGGCGGCGCCGGAGGACCGGGTGGAGAAGGCCCGGGACATGCTTTTGGCTGGCGGGGACATGGCCGAGATCGTGGGCCGGGCCGTGCCCGAGGAGTCCGGCCAGGCGAGGCTGCGTATCCGGTAGGGTGGACGAGGGTGGGGAGGGTGACGCCTCCGGCGGCCAAAGGGCCTTGGCCCTTTGGAATCCCGTAGCGGGGGGGGCCGCAATAAGGCAAATGTAAACGCGGCGGAGGGATATCCCCCCCGCTGCGTTTTTATGTCCGGTGGGTCGCCCGGGATCAGGGCCGGGGGATGGTCAGGCTGTCCCCGATGCGCAGGGACGAGGCGTCTTTCAGATTGTTGGTGGACATGAGGGCCTTGGGCTCCACGCCGAATTTCTTGGCGATGCCCCACACGGTGTCCCCCTGGGCCACCTTGTGACTGACGCCCTTGGCCGCGGCCGGTGCAGCCGATGCGCCCTGTGCGCCTTGTGCGCTTGGAGCGGCGGGCCTGGGGGCCGGTGCCTTGGCGGCCGTCTGGATCGGCGCTGTCGGCTTGGGCTGGGGGAGCGCGGCTTGGGCCACCTGGAAGGGCCTGGGCGACTGGAGGGCGGCTGGCTGCGGGACTGCCGGGGCCTGGGCTGCGGCGGGGCCCGGGATGGCGAGGGTTTTTCCGACCTGGAGGGCGCTTGGGGAGGAAATGGCGTTGGCGGCCAAAAGGCTCTGGGGGCTGACGGAAAAACGCTTGGCGATGGCATGGATGGTGTCGCCCGGCTTGACCACATAGGAGGCCGACCGGCCGGTGTCCGGCGGTGCGGCGGACGCCTTGCCGGAGGGCATTTTCCCTGCGGCGGCCTTGCCGGCCGCAGTCTTCTGGGCCACCAGCGCCTGGGCGGATTTGGTCTCCGCGCCGGGGATGACCAGCACCTTGCCGATGGACAGGCTTTGGGGCGAGGCGATGTTGTTGGCGGCCATGAGTTCCTGAGGGGAGACGCCATAGCGGGAGGAAATGGCGCTGACGGTGTCGCCCTTTTGGATGGTGTGGCTGGAGGCGCCCGTGTCCGTGGCGGCCATCTGCCGGATTTCCCTGGGCAGGCTCGGAGCGCGGGCCATTTGGGCGTCAGCCGCGCCGCCGGGGATGGTCAGCCAGCGGCCGACGGACAGCTTGCTTGAGGGTTTCATGCGGTTGGCCTGGGCCAGTTCGCTGGCGGACACGCCGTAGCGCGAGGCGATGGCCTTGAGGGACTCGCCCTTGCGCACCCGGTGTTTGCCCGAGGCCGGGGCCTTGGCGGATGGCGCGCCACGATCTTCGAATTCGGCCAACAGCCCGGCCTCCTTGCTCGATCCGCTGGCCGGGATGCGCACGGCCGTGCCCGAGGCCAAGGCGTCGGGAACCTGGGCGTTGTATTCGCGAAGCGCCGCCACGGGGATGCCCGTGCGCCGGGAGATGTTCCACCATGTCTCGCCGGACTGGGCCAGATAGGTCTGGTAGCCGGCCGGGGAGTGGGACTCGGGATTTTTCAGGAAGGCCATGGCCAGCTCATACTTGGCCTGGGGCACGTAGACCGTGCTTTCCCGCCCCGGGGGGCTCACCTGGCGGCGGAACCCGGCGTTGGCTTCGTGGAAGCTCTCCCAGTCCACGCCCACGGCCTGGGCCATGGCCAGAAGGTCCGTGCCGCCTGGAACCGGGACTTCCTTCATGGTCGGCCCGGCCTGCCAGTTGACCGGCCGGAATCCCAGAGTGTCCAGGTTCTGGAAGATCTTGAGCACGGCCAGGAACTTGGGCACGTAATGGCGCGTTTCCTGTTTGAGCAGGGCGGGATTTTTGGCCAGATCGAAAAAATCCTGCTGGCCGCTTTGGGCCATGGCCCGGGAGACCTTGCCTTCCCCGGCGTTGTAAGCGGCCAGGGCCAGATGCCAGTCCCCGAACATCTGATAGAGCACCGTGAGGTATTTGGCGGCGGCCACTGTGGCCTTGTAGGGATTGCGTCGTTCATCCTCCCACCAGTCCACGGTCAGGCCGAAGCGTTTGGCGGTGTAGGGCATGAACTGCCACATGCCGCCCGCCCCGGCGTGGGAATAGGCCATGGAGTTGTAGCCGGACTCGATAAAGGGCAGCACCACGAGGTCGGGAGGCAGGTTGAAGCTGGTCATGACGGCCCGGACATAGGCCAGATGCGGCTCGGCCCGCACCAGCCAGCGTTCCATGGTGCCGCGTTTCTCCATGGAGAAGTACTGGAGAAAGGTTTGGACTTCCTCGGTCTCGCGCACGTCCAGGTCGAACTGGATTTCGCCGCGTGAGGCCAGGGCGCGCTTTTCCTGCTCGGTCAGGGGGCGGCCGCGCTTAAGGTCTTCGAGAATTTTCGTATCCCACAACTCGGGCTCAAGGTTGGCCCGCATGTCGTAGTTTTCCTTGTCAGCCTGGTTCTTTCCTCCGCAACCGGGTACGACAAGAAGCAAAAGACAAATAAATAGGGTTACATAAGCCGACATGCGTCCTCCGCGATACGCCTACGCCATGGAAGACGGCGCAAGGGAACAGGCGGCTCCCGCGTGAGGGAGGGCACCTGAAAAATGCAGGTATTTCCAAGATAATTGAGTAATTGTAAGCCAGTAGCCCAGTGGACTCAAATGCGCAACTAAAAAAAAATTTAGGCTTTGCCCGGCAAAAGGTGTTCCCTTTTGTCCGGTTTCGGGAAAAAATCAGCACCATGAACCAGTCACGCCATCCAAACACGCCGCCAGGTTCCGAACGCCATTCCGTAGAGTCCTCCACCTCCCCGCGCAGGCCCGGGGGAGACAGGACGTCCTCCGCCGTCCCCGAGGATGTGGTGCCCGGCAAAAAACCCGTGCGCGAGCTGCTTTCGGCGGACCCGCGCCGGGTGGACGCCGTGGTCATGCGCCGGGACCGGCACGGCAAGGACATGGCCGATATCCTCGACGCCTGCCGGGCCGCCGGGGTGCGCTTCCGGTTCGCCCCCAAGGAAGATCTGGACCGGTTGTGCGGCGGGGCCACCCACCAGGGGGTCGTGGCGCTCCTTGCCGCCGCGCCCCTGGCCGATCTGGGGGATGTGCTCGATTCCGGCCTGGCCTCGCCGTTCCCTGTCGTTCTGGCCCTGGATCAGGTGCAGGACACGGGCAACGTCGGCGCCCTGGCCCGCACCCTCTACGCCCTGGGCGGCGGCGGCATGGTCATCCCCAAGCACGAGGCCGCCCGGCTCGGCCCCGGCGCGGCCCGGGCCTCGGCCGGGGCCCTGTCCCGGCTGGCGGTGCATAAGGCCGTGAACCTGTCCCGAGCCCTGGAGACGTTTGCCGACCGGGGCTACGCCATCGTCTGCGCCACGGACGACCCCGAGGCCGTCGACGCCTTCACCGCCCAACTTCCGTTTCCCATGGTGCTGGTGCTGGGCAACGAGGACAAAGGCATCCGGTCCTGCGTGGCCAGACGCTGCGACCTGAAATTGCGCATCCCCTTCGCCCGCCAGTTCGACTCCCTAAACGTCGCCCAGGCCGGCGCCGTCATCCTGGGACTGGCCGCCGCCCAGCGCGCCCGTGAGGCGGGCTGAAGCCATCAATCGGGGCTGCCGCCCCGAACCCCGCCCGGGGGAAATCATTTCCCCCGGACCCCCTGATATCGTTGGCGTTTTCTGACAAGCGGAGCTTGTCAGAAAACGCCAACGAAAGCCAGGTGGTTCGGAGAGAATGCTCTCTCCCGCACGCGGACGCGAAGCGCGATGAAGTTTTTTGGAGGGGGGTCCA
>NZ_JAZHDB010000132.1:0-18097 GCF_036584575.1 Desulfolutivibrio sp. | reverse complement strand
TGCCCATGATGCCGTTTAAGGGCGTCCTGATCTCATGGCTCATGTTCGCCAAAAATTCGGATTTCGCCTGGCTTGCGAGTTCGGCCCGCTCTTTTGCCGACAGCAACTCCCGTTCGATGACTTTCCGTTCATGGATATCCTGGATGGTGCCGATGACGCAGGCATTCCCGCCCGCCGTATCTCTTCCGACACAGCGCAGGTATGTCCACTTCCGCTTGCCGGAGCCCGTGGTGATCTCACATTCCAATTCGCCAAATCCGCCATTTGCGAGCACCGTGGTGAGCATGGCCTTGATGTCGAGACGGTATTCCGGCGGATAAAAGGTGAGCCCTTCCGAGAGGCATGGCTTGTAATCCAAAGGCATTTCCAGGATCCGGTTGACCTCGTCTGACCAGTAAAGGTAGTCGGTTTCAATGTTGGCTTTCCAACCGCCGACTCGCGCAATGCGTTGGGTTTCCAACAAAAAGAGTTCGCTTTGGGCCAAGGCCTCTTCAGCCTGCTTTTTCTCGGTGATCTCCGAAGCGATGGTTCCCGTTCCCAGGAGGCGGCCGTCTTGGGCATAGACGGGGAATTTCTTCGTCAGAAAGGTGCGCAGCGACCCATCCGGCCCCTGCGTGCCTTCCTCGATGGTCAGGCATTGCCCCCTGGGAAGCGACAACGCCTTTCGATCATTTTCGATATAGGCCTCGATCTGCTCCAAAGAGGAGAGTGCGCCGAACATCTCTATGTCGGTTTTGCCCACGACATCGGAAAGCGAATGGCCCGTCAGCACGGTATAGGCCTTGTTGATCATGACATACCGAAGCTGCGCGTCCTTGAAGACGACGATGTGTTCCGCATTGTCCAGAAGTTCCAGAAAAATGCCTCGCGTTTCGTTGAGCCTGCGGCGATCCGTCACGTCGTGGACAAAACCGAGGAACCGGTCTTCGGATAATCTGGTCGCCGAGACGGCCCAACTCCGAATCTCGCCGTCTTTGCGTTGGAACATAAACTCGCCTGCCGCCGAGCCTTCGGCCTGCAACCGTTGGAAATGCAAAAGCCCCTCGGCTTGGCCCTGGGGCGGCAGGAGGTCGTGCAGGCTTTTGGCGAGCAACTCGGACCTCTCATATCCGGTGAGCCGACAGGCCTCGGGATTGACATCCACATACCTGCCTTGGGCATCCGCAATGAAGATGCCCTCAGGCGCGGTGTCCACATACCTGCGGTATTTCGCTTCGCTGGCGGCCAGGGCCTTTTCCGCCCGGCCTCTTCCGACAAGCGTCGTGGACAGACACGCAATGCATGCCGCCATGAGCAGGATAAGCGTCGATCCGGCCCAGAGGTACGGTTTATAGGCGGCGTAGAACGAAAGCGGCATATTAAGGACGATGGCCCGATCCGGAAGGTCGTCGGCCTCCAGGCCGAAACGCGGCATGAGGGCGAAGTCGAACATGGGGATGTTCGGACTGTCCATGACGACCGGGATCACATCCGCCGACGTCCCCTGCAGGACCCGGCGGGCCAACTCCCCGGCCGTTTTGCCCTGGGCCAGGCCGCTGACCGCAACGCCTCCCAAGGCGCCCTGGCCCATGTCGAAATCCCAGAAGGAAAAGACCGGGCCGCGGGATGCGCTGGACAAAAGGGCCATGCTTTGCGCCAGGGGGATGTCGGACCCGTCGCTCCCGCGCAGGTTGTCCATCCGGAAGACGAGGGCGTCCCGGGGCAGCTTGTCCAGGACGTCGGCAATGGAATCGGGGGGAACGTCCACAAATTCCGTGACGCCGACCGGTCGGGAGAAAAGCGGGACGCTTGTGCGGAAGTTTTCCAGATTCACGGCCCCGATTCCGGCGGACCCGGCTATCACGGCGATTTCCGATGCCTCGGGAAACAGCCGCAGCGCAAGATTCACCGTCCCGGCGATGTCCACGGCCTCGTTGATCCCGGTGACATGGGCTTGCCCGGCGATCATTTCCGGAGTGAAATTGTTGACGCCGCAGAAAATGACCGGGAGGTCCGCATCAATGGATGGCCTGAGTCGTAAGAAAAATTCCAATGCCGCATTGTCGGCGACTATGGCCAGGTCGAAATGCAGATTGGCGTATTTTACCGCCAAAAAACGTTCAAACTCCGCATGATAGTCTTCCCCGTGGTGGCGCCGGACATCCAAGGTCTCAACGTGCATCTGCACGTGTGCGTTACCAAGTGCGCCGCTTACGCCTTCCAGAATTTCCGAAGACCAGTATTCCCTGAAGTCATAAGACAAGAGCACCAGGACGTTTTTGGTGGCTGGCGAATCCGCCCGTGCGGGATGAGGGCAGAAGATGAGAAGCACGAATGCCGCGACCAGGCCGATATTTTTCAACCGTTCCTCCTTTCGGATGGGTAGAGTACTCTAACGGTAGCATGTAAATCTGCCATGGTGCAAGAAAATCAAGTGATATTACGTCTTTTTGCGCAAATTGTTTTCGTTTTTTGGTCGGTGAGGAAAGGGATGTGGTGTGCAGGGATAGGTATTGCCGGTTGGTATCATATATGTTGGGCGAGATGGGAAAATAAAAAATACGATGAGACGTTGACGCGGCTCGGCTAAAAGGCCATAGACATATAGCGTTGTGCATTCCTCGTGATGATATCGGCACAACTCGGCGAGGGCTCTGGTTCGATGCAGGATATGATCCGGCTTTTACATTTGCGAGAAGGGTGCTTCATGTCTCAAGGGAAGAGCCGTTTGCTTTGATGCCTGCGCGATACTGTCTAGGCTGTACTCACGTGAATTCTTACCAGAAAGGGGCGAAGGATGAAGAACCTGAAACTCGGAATGAAGATCGGCATCGGATTCGGCGTTTTGATCCTCATTGCCTGCGCCCTTGGCGGCATGGCCATCGTGCAGATGACCTCGGTCAGCCGCGACACGGCGAAACTCGCCCAGGAATATGTGCCGGAAGTCGCCATGGCCAACGACATCGAGCGCCATTCGCTCCTGACCATGTATGCCATGCGGGGCTATGCCCTGAGCGAGGAAGAGGCCTATCTGCAGGAAAGCAAACGCTCTCTGGCCGATGTGAACAAATATCTGGGCCAGGCCCAGTCCCATGCGGAAAAATTCCCGGCCCTGGTCAAGCTGAGGGACGGCGTGGCCCAGGCCCAGACCAATGCCGACGCCTACGCAAAATTCGCCGATGAAACCGCCGCCCTCATCAACGCCATGGCGAAAGACAGGGAGGCTTTGGACGCCTCTGCGGCCGCGTACATGAAAAACTGCTCCGATTTCCTGGCGAGCCAGAACGAGGCCATGAAGGAAGAGCTCCATGCGGGAGTTCCGGCGGAAAAACTCGTCGAGCGCCTCCAGAAAATTACGCTTGTTAATGAAATCGTCGACCTCGGCAATGACACCCGGGTGAAAAACTTCAAGTCGCAGGCCCTGCGGGAGCCCACATTCATCCAGGAGGCTCAGCAGAATTTTCCGAAAATGGAGACCCAGTTCGAGAAACTGCGGTCCATGACCCGCCAGGAGGCCAACCTCAAGCAGATTGCGGCCACACGCGAAGCGGCGAACCAATACAAATCCGCGATGGAAGGCTTTCTGAAAAACTGGCTGGCCTTGCAGGAAGTGGGCAAGAAACGCTCGGCCGTGGCGGACCAAGTCCTGGCCGCCGCCCAGGAGACCGCCAAGGCGGGCATGGAACAGACCCAGGGCATGTCCGAGGACGCCTCGGCAAGTCTTTTGAGCGCCACGACCATCATGATGGTCGGCCTGGGCGTCGCCCTGGTCCTTGGGGCCATCACCTCCGTGCTTTTGACCCGAGCCATCACCCGGCCGGTCATCCAGGGCGTGGACTTCGCCAAGGCCATGGCGGAGGGCGATTTCACGAAGACGCTGGCCATCGACCAAAAAGACGAGATCGGCATCCTGGCCGCCGCCCTCAACGAGATGGTCCACAGGCTTCGCGCCGTGGTCGCCGAGGTCCAGTCCGCTTCCGAGAATGTGGCCTCGGGCAGCGAGGAATTGTCCGCGTCCGCCCAAAGCCTCTCTCAAGGCGCGTCCGAGCAGGCCGCGAGCATCGAAGAAGTCTCCTCGTCCATGGAGGAGATGACCTCGAACATCCAGCAAAGCTCGGATAACGCCCAGCAGACCCAGAAGATCGCCGTCAAGGCGGCCGCCGACGCCCGCGACGGCGGAGCGGCGGTCATCAAGGCGGTGCAGGCCATGAAGCACATCGCCGAGAAGATTTCCATTATTGAGGAGATCGCGCGCCAGACCAACCTGCTGGCCCTCAACGCCGCCATCGAGGCCGCCCGGGCAGGGGAGCACGGCAAGGGGTTCGCCGTGGTCGCCGCTGAAGTCCGCAAGCTGGCGGAACGCAGCGGCGCGGCGGCTGCCGAAATCAGCGAGCTGTCCTCATCGAGCGTGGACATCGCGGAACAGGCCGGAACCATGCTGACCAAAATGGTTCCCGATATCGAGCGCACGGCCGAGCTGGTGCAGGAGATCGCGGCGGCGAGCGCCGAGCAGAACGCCGGTGCGGCGCAGATCAACAAGGCCATCCAGCAGCTCGACCAGGTCGTGCAGCAAAACGCCTCGGCCTCGGAAGAGATGGCCTCCACCTCCGAGGAACTCTCCAGCCAGGCCGAGCAGATGCAGGGGGCCATGTCGTTTTTCAGGATTGACGGCGCCGGATCGGCCAGGCGCGCCAAGACCTCCAAGGCCCTGCCCATGCATGCCAAGCCGCACCCGGCCCGATCCGGGCGCACCGGATCAGGGGCGTCGGGAGTCCATGTCGTGCTGGATGGCCAGGCCGATGACGAGTTTGAAAAGTTCTAGCGGTGCGTCCGTTAAAACATACGCGAGTGTTTTTTAGAGAAATAGAAATATGTTATGTGGTTGTTTTTTGAATCTGGATATGCGGATTTCGAGGACATGACACGAGCAACGGGAGGGGCAATGCCTGGAAACGAGGTTTCGCAACTTAATCAGTACCTGACGTTCACTCTGGGCGAGGAACTTTTCGCCATTGACATCGCCTGGGTCAAGGAAATCCTGGACGATACGAAAATCACCGCCATCCCCATGCTTCCGGAATGCATCCGGGGGGTGATCAACGTCCGGGGCCGGGCCGTCCCGGTGGTGGACCTACGGCTTTCCTTCCATATGCCGAAGACGGAAATGACGGTTAACACCTGCGTCATCATTTGCGAATTGGAGTTCGATGCGGAAGCCGCCGCCGTGGGATTTCTCGCCGATTCGGTCCAGGAGGTGGTGGAGCTTCGTCCCGACCAGATTGATCCGCCACCCCGCATGGGAACCAGGATCGATTCCCGTCGGATCAAGGGGATGGGGCGGCGGGACGACCAATTCATCATCATCCTGGATATGGAGCAGATCCTGTCGGATCAGGATATCGGGGTCTTGCAGGCCGAAACGCCCGAGATTGCCGCCTGATCCAGCCGTGCCGACCGTGAAGGCGAGGCCATCCTCCCCCGATTGAAACAGGCGGCGTGCCCGGTCATCGTCGGCAATCCCCGCGGCCAACCTGTTCCATCACCCGGGCGATGGCCGCCTCCACGTCGGCGGCGTCGACGGGTTTGGCGACGTAGTCGTTCATCCCTGCGGCAAGAAACCTCTCCCGGTCGCCCGCCATGGCGAAGGCCGTCATGGCGATGATCGGGATATCCGCCTTGGCCGCGCTCGCCCCGGCGTCCCGGATCAGCCTGGTGGCGGCCACGCCGTCCAGGGTCGGCATCTGCACGTCCATGAGGACAAGGTCGAAGTCCATCTTCCGCAAGGCGTCCACGGCCTCTTCGCCGTCATGCGCCGCATGTATCCGGTGTCCCTTTTTCTCCAATTGCCTGGAGACCGCCAAAAGGCTCACCATGTCGTCCTCGGCGATCAATATCCGCAAGGCCCTCGGCGCGGGCGCGCCGCCCGCCAGGCGGGTTGGCCGTCCGTCCGCCGTACACGGGGACGCCAGCCTGAAGGGGATGGCGATGAAAAAGGTCGTGCCCGCCCCTGGCGCGCTTTCGACGGTGATGTTTCCGCCCATGAGCTCCACGATCCGCTTGACGATGGAAAGGCCGAGCCCGGCGCCCTGGTAGCGGCGCGTGAAGCCCTGGCTGGCCTGGACGAACGGTTCGAAGAGCTTCGTCAGCAGGCTGTCGTCCATGCCGCACCCGGTGTCGGCGACGGTAAAAAGCACCTGAGCCTCCCCGGCGCGGCGCGGCGGCAGGGGGCGGGCCTCCAGGGCGACGCTGCCGGATGTCGTGAACTTGAAGGCGTTGCCGACCAGATTGGTCAGGACTTGCTGCAACCGGATGCCGTCGCCCAGGACGGCCTTGGGCAGCCCGGGATGCGTCGTACACTGGAACCGCACGCCGGTCTGGAGCGAAACCGGTTCGTGAAGCGCGGCGAGTTGTTTGACCACACCATCGAGGTCGATCACCTCGACCTGCATCTGCATCTTTCCTGCCTCCACCCGGGACAGATCCAGGATGTCGGACAGAAGCCGGGTCAGCCTTTTGCTCGAGTCCATGGCCAGATTGATGAACTGGGCCTGCTCGTCGTCAAGGGTCGTATCCTTGAGGATCTGCAACATCCCCATGATGCCGTTTAAGGGGGTTCTGACCTCATGGCTCATGTTGGCCAGGAATTCGGATTTGGCCTTGCTGGCGGCCTCGGCCGACTCCTTTGCCTGCAACAGTTGATCATGAGCCTTCTTGATCTCGGTCAGATCCACGTCGATGCAGTACATCTCCTTTTGCCCGGAGGCGGTCTCCTGCATGACATGGGAGGAGTAGACCTGGACCAGGGCGCCGTCTTTGCGCAGCAGATACAGCTCTCCGGCCGGAATGGACGCCCCTTTGTCCAGCCAGTCCCTGATGCTGTGGATGACCGCCTCGCGCATGGGGCCGGGTATGATCAGGTCTTCCAGTCGTCGTCCCAGGGCCTCGGTTTCGGCGTATCCGTAGAGGCGCTGGCTGGCCCTGTTCCAGTAGATGACCCGACGATCCTGGTCGTATCCCTGCACGGCGACCATCTCCATGTCGCCCAGGAGGTTCCGGAAACGCTGCTCGTTGGTCGCCAAGGCCTCTTCGATCCGTTTGCGCTCGGTGATGTCCTGGTTGGCGCCTATGGTCTTGACCGGCCGACCTGCCTCGTCCCGGATGAGGCGGAACCGGACCACGATGTGCCGGATCTCGCCGTCGCGTCGCACGATGCGGTGCTCCACCTGCCCCTCGTAGCCGGGCGCATCCGCCGCGAGGGTTTTGCGAATCTCGTCGGCGACCATCCAGACGTCCTCGGGATGGACGAATTTCCTGGCGTAGGTCTGGGCGGGCATGAACGGCCCGCCCTCGCGAGCGGACGTTGTCCCGTAGAGGGCGTAGAACCGGTCGTCGAAGGTGAACGTGTTTGTCGCGAGGTCCATTTCCCAGGGGGCCATGCCCGTCAGATCCATGGCCAGGGACAGCCGGGCCTGATTTTCCTCCAGGGCCGCCCGGCCGCGGGCCATGTCCTGCTGTGACCGCTTGAGTTCGCTTATGTCCTCGGCGAAGGCGATCTCGTATTCCTGGTCTTCAAATTCCAGATAATTGCTGGTGACAAGGACGGGGATGTCCCGACCGCTGCGGGAGCGGTGGATGGTCTCGAACCGGAGGGTTTGGGTGTTCCTGTACGGTTTGAAGTGGTTTCGGCGCGAGCCCATCGGGAAGACCGGGTCCACCTCCGAGATGTTCATGGTGAGCAACTCGTCCCGGGAGTATTCCAGGCGCTGGCAGGTGATGTCGTTGACGTACAGAAGACGCCCCTCCGGGGCTATCCAGAAGATGCCCAGGGCGGCCGTGTCCATGGAGGCCTGGGTGAGTTTGAGGGTGCGCTCCATCCGTTTGCGCTCGGTGACGTCCCGCAGGAAGGCGACGAGCCGACCGCCGTCGTGATCCAGGTGGAAGGCGCTGACCTCGGCGTCGACGAACCCGCCGTCCTTGCGCTGTAAGACGGTCTCGAAGCGTCTGCCGCCCTCCGTCTCTCTCCGCGCGATGCGGCGGATCACGTCCGAACGTGACGCCGTGACTTCGATGTCCCAGATGGCCTTGCCGATCAACTCCGGAATGCCGAAGCCGAGCATGTCCGCCAGGGCGTTGTTGACGCGCTCAATCCGGCCGCACATGTCGCTGACCAGAAACCCGTCGAAGGCCGCCGCCAGGATCGATCCGGCCTCGGTGAACGCGCCGTTTGCGGCGTCAGGAATGCGTCCGGGCGCTTCGGGCGGCTCGGGAAGATGCCTGCGGGATTTTTTTCTCTGCTCGGGAGGGGATTGCCAGGGTTCGGGCGGCGGAGGCGTCGTGCGCAGTTCCTGGATGGTCCGTCGGGCCTCCTCCAGTTCCGACAACAGCCGTCGCCTCTCGGCGAAAAGTTGCTCACGGGTCATGTCCCTGTCCGGCATGGTGTCCTCGACACGTCGTGCATTGGGTTTCTGTGGCGGATCACCGCCCTGGTCTGGGCGGCCTCGACACGTCGCAGGCCTTGTCGATGACCGGGCGCAGATCCACTGAAAGGGAAACCACCGTATACGTTTCATTCTCCAGGCGGTAAAGCGCAAGAGAGCGCTTGATATGGTTTGGCATGCAACCTCCGGCCGCGCGGATGAATTCAAGCATCGAATGCTGATCCGCAGTAAGCGATCCCTGTGTAATGATCAGGCCGGGAAAGTGGGTGATCCCGCTCAGATGGGCCTTGAGATCGTGGCGTATGATGCGCTCCACCGCCATGCGCATGATTTCCAGATCGGTCCGGGAAAAGATTTCGTCGAGAACCAAGAGGCTGCCAAGCTCCGGGTTGGCCGCATCCAGAAGACGCGCGGCACGCTGCACTACTCCGAATGCCCTGATTGACGGCGCATCTGCACTTTCGTCTTGATCCTCTCCCTCGGCGCCCTGTGTTCCAGGCGCCGTTTCGTCCAATCCTGGAATTGCCCCTGCAAAGGAAACAGGATCCTGATCCCTGGTGATGCAGCTCCCGGGCGCGGTCGCCGAGCCGTCCGGGGAATCGGATGGTGGCCCGCACGCCCGAGGCTGTGGAAGACGTGCGGGCCATGCTGGTACAACTGGCGTGAAAAACTGCCTTGCTTCCGGGCAGGCCTTGCGTGAGCGACATGCCCTGGTGTGGGGTTCCGGGCTCAGGGTTTGGTTCTGAGCCGAGGGACGTCCAAAAATACCGAAGGAGCGTGTTGACCTCCCGGCTACGTTATGCTTAAAAAAACATAAGTATCTGTGCGAGCGGCATTCCCCCCGCACATCTCCCGGCATGGCGGCCGAACCCCGCGAAACAGGGAAAAGGGGCCTGCCCATTTCGGCTGTGGGCCTTCTTTTCTCCGACCCCTGGGAAATCGGGAGGGTCGCCGCGCCAACGCAAAAGGCGTTGCCGGTCTGTTTTTCGTCTTGTTTCGGGATACCCCAAGGAGGTTCCTCATGAAACCGCGTATCGACGATCGCTATGTCTTGTTCATCGACGGAAAGTGGATGGAAAGCGAGGGAGGCGGCACGTTCACCACCACCAACCCGGCAAACGGCGAACCCCTGGCCACCTGCGTGGACGCCAGCCCCGCAGATGTGGACAAGGCCGTGGCCGCCGCCGGGAAGGCCTTTACGAGCTGGAAAAAGACCAGCCCCCAGGAACGCTCGGCCCTGCTTTTGCGCATCGCGGATTTGATTGACGACAACGCCGAACATCTGGCCATGGTGGAGACGCTGGACAACGGCAAGCCCATCCGGGAGACCATGGCCATCGACGTTCCCTTGTCTTCGGACCACTTCCGCTACTTCGCCGCCGCCATTCGCACCGAGGAAGGCCACGCGGCCATGATCGACGACCAGACCCTGAGCATCATCCTGCGCGAGCCCCTGGGCGTGGTGGGCCAGATCATCCCCTGGAACTTCCCGCTGCTCATGGCCGCCTGGAAGCTCTCGCCCGCCCTGGCCGCCGGGGACTGCGTGGTCATCAAACCCTCCAGCGAAACGCCCCTGTCGCTTCTGGAACTGGCCAAGCTCATGGCTACGGTCCTGCCCCCGGGCGTGGTTAACGTGATCACCGGCCGGGGGTCGGTGTCCGGCAACGCCATGCTGGCCCATCCCGGGTTTTCCAAGCTGGCCTTCACCGGCTCCACCGAGGTCGGCTACACCGTGGCCGCCGCCGCCGCCAAACGGCTCATCCCCTCCACCCTGGAGCTCGGCGGCAAGTCGGCCAACATCATCTTCCCCGACGCCCAGTTCGACAAGGCCCTGGAGGGCATCCAGCTCGGCATTCTCTTCAACCAGGGGCAGGTGTGCTGCGCCGGGTCGCGGATATTTATCCACGAGGACGTGTACGACACGTACGTGGCTGCGGCCACGGCGGCCTTTTCCCGCATCAAGGTGGGGCTGCCCTGGGAGAAGGACACGGTCATGGGCGCCCAGATCAACCGCCGCCAGTTGGAGAAGATCCTGGCCTACGTGGAGGTCGGGCAGGAGGAGGGGGCCAGGGTGGCCGTGGGCGGCAGGCGCGTGAGCGACGCCCCCCTGAACAAGGGCAGCTTCATGCAGCCCACGCTCCTCGTGGACGTGAAAAACTCCATGCGCGTGGCCCGGGAGGAGATCTTCGGACCGGTGGCCTGCTGCATCAAGTTTCGGGACGAGGCCGAGGTCGTCGCCATGGCCAACGACAACGATTACGGCCTGGGCGGCGCGGTGTGGACCAAGGACATGAACCGGGCCATGCGCGTGGCCCGGGGTGTGGCCACAGGGCGGATGTGGGTGAACACCTACAACATCCTGCCCGCGCATGCGCCCTTTGGCGGATACAAGAAGTCGGGCGTCGGCCGGGAGAACCACCACATGATGCTCGACCATTACACCCAGTACAAGAACATCTTCATGAGCCTGTCCGAGTCCAAGCTCGGCCTGTACTAGGGCGGACGCAGGGGGGAGGCGTCCGGCAGACGCCACGGCAGCGAACCCCGCTAGGGGATTCCCAAGGGGGCGTCGCCCCCTTGGGCCGCCGGAGGCCTCCCGCCGGCCCAAGCCCGGCCCAACCCTGGCTCAACCCCAACGCACAAGGCGCGGCGGCCCTGCGGCCGCCGCGCGCCAGATGGAGGCGCGTCGTATGGACCCGATCACCCGGGACACCCTGGTGGAGAAGATCATGGATATGCCCGGGGCCATATCCTACTGCGTGAAAAACGGGGTGTCGCTTTTCACCTGTTCCGGCGGCTATCCGTGCAGCCTGGGGCGCCTTTTGGCCGACCGGGGCATGCCCGATCCGGACGGCTTCATCGTCGGCCTAAACGCCTATCTCGGCGAGCGGCCGTGACGATCCGGCGGATTACGACAGGCCGTGGGTCTTGCCCTTGACGGATTCGATCTCGATTTTGACCACGGCCGTGCCGCCCAGCTTGGTCTTGGGAAACTCGAAGCTGCGGGCGCTGAACCGGGCCACGATCATGTTCAGGGCCGTAATCTTCTCCGCCTCGTCCGTAACGAAGACCGCCTTGCCAAGGCCGATGGCCGTGCGGTGCCGGGCCTCGAAGTCGCAGGGCGCGTCGTCGTCGATGACCCCCTGAAAATCCAGGATCTCGAAGCACGCCACGGGGTTTTTCTTCATGATCGCGATTTTGGTTCCGGCCCGGGCGCTGTGGAAATAGAGACACTGCCCGTCGTAGGCGTAAAAGACCGGGACCACGAAGGGGACGTTGTCGTCGCACAGTCCCAGGTGCATGACCCGGCCGGAGCGGAGGATGTCGTCGATGGCGGCGCGGTCGGTGATTTCCCGGTCCTTGCGGCGCATGGGACCGTGGGGATGGGCGGCGGCGTGCGGCATGTGAGGCTCCTTGTGTTCCGGCGTCTTGTGTTTTTCGGGGCAGTGTATGGCCAGCCCCCGCGAAGCGGAAGGCCCGTTCTCCTGCACGCCGCGTAACGTTGCGTGTGGAGCAGCCCCCCGCGCGCAGGGGCTGGCCGAAACGGAACAGTGCAGGCCGTTAGGCCTGGGCCTCGTCCGCGCCAGCCTTCTTGAAGGTGATCAGCGGACAGTTCTTGCAGATGTCCGCGCCGGGGAACGGGTGTCCCAGACGGGTGATGGCCGCGCCGCCGGTGTCGTCGACCCGTTTCTTCAACCGCTCCATGACCAGGGGAAGCTGTTCGCCGGGGATGGCCACGTTGATTTCGCCGCGTTCGGTCTTTCCGGCGTTGTAGCTGCCGCTGCAGGCCAGGAAGATGTTCATGGAGTCGGTATTGTAGGCCTGGACGTTGCCGCCGCAGGCCGCCGAGTTCATGGTCATGGAGGGCTTGAGGGGATGCACGTTCATCGCCGACATCCAGTCCACGGCCAGATGGTAGGCCTGCATGTTGTCGCAGTAAAAATGTACGACATGCGGCGGGGCGTAGGCGTCGGCCAAGGGCGAGACCACGACAGCGACAAGCTTGCCTTCCGGCAAGCGGGGTTTGGATCTGACGAAGGCCTCGGCCTGATCCATGTCGCGCACGTATTTCATGTGGCTTTTGATCTCGGCCTCGTCCAGGCCCTTCCAGCCGAAGACGAACTTGGCGTTGGCGCACCCCAGACGGTCCTTTTCCATGAGCACCGTCAACCCCTCCATGCGGGCCCCGATCTCCGCCTGACAAAACGTCAGGGGTTTGCCGGGCACATAGTGGGGAACGTCCCGCTTGAAGCGGTCGAGCTCCTCCTGCTCGAAGATGTACCTGATGGCCACGGGATAATGCATAAGCCGCAGGCGGTTCATAAAATACTCCTGCATCTGACGGTACGTTTCGGTACTCATGGGAAGATACCTCCTGGTAATGGGTGATGCCGCAGGGACCATGGACAGCGCACGGAAGACGAGGGCGTTGATGCCCCTGGAAACGGGGACGGCCGGGCCGGGACGTCCCCCCCCGCAGGGGTATCGGATGCCAGGCGGATGGCGTCGGTGCGGGCGCCCGGGTCGCCTCGATTGCTGCTCTTATGCTAAAAATAACATATCCAGGGGTCTGGAGCAGGTCAAGCGGGGCGGCCGGAAGAGGGCTCGGATTCGCCAGCCGCCGGGATTTCATGTGAAAAAAAGAACAATTCAGTGCGAAAGATCCCAGGCGGCAGGGAACAGGCGCGAGGCCGGGCGCTCGACCGAGGGAGCGACTTTGGGAAATTTTATTCATTATGTGGAAAAAGACAATGTGAAAATGTGTACATGGAGGGGCTGGCGCATAAAAGGCAAGTCTGGAGCGGGCTGCCCCCTGGAGAATGTTTGAAGGCGCTTTCTCGATCCCGCCCGGGGAAGATAGCCGCAAAAAAGCCGCCACGGTTGCTTTCCTTTCAACTCCACGCCATAGTCTGCAAAATCGAACCTTTTGAGACTGGCTCCCTACACAGGGGGAGGACGCGGACGCCATCATGAGACTGCAAACCCTGCTGTTTTCCCAGACCCTGAAGACCAAGCTCATCGCCGTGGTTTCCGCTGCGGCGATCCTGCCTGTGCTCATGGCCGTGAGCTTCACCCTGTCCATGGATTCCGATGTAGAGAAAGCCGTGACCGGGGAGATGGAAAACATCACCAAGGCCAACATCACTCAGATCGCCAGGGATGCCTATTTGTTGTGCCGAACCGCCAATCATTTTCTGGAGAACGAGGTTCGGGAGAGCTCGAGGGTGGTCAAGGAATACATCAAGAGCCTGGGGGGACTCCGCCTCGGGGAACGCAAGATGGCCTGGGACGCGGCAAACGGGGAATCCCCCTCCCAGCGCACCCGGATCGAACTGCCGGAGATGCTGCTCGGCGGGGTGTGGATTGGGCTGAACACCCACAAGGACGTGGCCAGCCCCGTCGTGGACGACATGCGGAAGCTCACGGGCGAGGAATGCACGATCTTCCAGCGCATGAACCCGGAAGGCGACATGCTGCGGGTGGCCAGTTCCGTCGTCCGCGACGACGGCTCCCGCTCGGGCGTGGGGGAGTACATCCCGGCCAAAAAGCCCGACGGAGGGACGTCGTCCCTGATCGCCGAGGTATTGCGCGGGCGCTCCACCCTGGGCCGGGTCTTCGCCCAGGGGGCCGATTACCTTGTCGAATACTCCCCCCTCATGGACGCCTCGGGCGAGGTCATCGGCATGCTCGGGGTGGGGCTGGCCATCAAGGAGATAGACGCCCTGCGGCGCGCCCTGAAGGAAACGCAGGTGGGCAAGACCGGCTATATCTTCGTCGTGGGCGCCAAGGGCCGGGATCGAGGGCGCTACGTGATCTCCAAGGACAACGCCCGGGACGGGGAAAGCGTCTGGGACGAGCGGGACGCGGACGGCAATTTTTTCGTGCGCGACATGATCGAGAAGGCCACGGCCGCCCCGGCTGGCGAACCGGCCTTCGCCCGCTTCCGCTGGAAAAATCCCCAGGATGAACACGCCCGGGGCAAGGTCGCCGCCCTGATCGCCTTCGAGCCCTGGAACTGGGTCATCGGCGTGGGCATGTACGAGGACGAATACCTGGAGATCACGGACAAGTTTCTGGCCACCCTGGACACCTTCCGCTTGTCGGTCATCTGCGGCGGCGTGTTCATTTTGCTCATAATCATCCCTCTGGCCGTGTACATGGGCATGCGCCTGGCCAGGCCCATCGAAACCATCACGGACATTTCCCAGAAGATCGCCGCAGGCGACCTGCACGGGGCCGAGAGCGATCTCAGCGAGTTCAGCCGGAGCTACCTGCGCCGAACCGGGGAAGAGATCGACGCCCCTGGCGCCGAACCACCCGGGTCAGAGACGGGCCGTCTCATCTTTTCCATCCGGCGCATGACCAGGAACCTGACCTCCCTGGTGCGCCAGATGCGGGAATCCGGCATCCAGGTGACGGCCTCGGCCACCCAGATCGCGGCCTCGGCCAAGGAAGTGGAGGCCACGGTGAGCGAGCAGGCCGCCGCCACCAGCCAGGTCAACACCGTGAGTTCCCAGATATCGTCCACCGCCGTGGAACTGGTGTCCACATTGCAGGACGTCGGCCGGTCCGTGGCCGAGGCCGGGGCCATGGCCGGGCAGGGCCGCGAGGGGCTGGCCGACATGGAGGGGGCCATGCGCCGCCTAAGCGACTCCACCACCTTCGTTTCCTCCAAGCTTGCGGTCATCAGCGAAAAGGCCAACACCATCGGCGCGGTGGTCACGGCCATCAACAAGGTGGCCGACCAGACCAACCTCCTGTCCTTAAACGCCGCCATCGAGGCCGAGAAGGCCGGGGAGTACGGCCGGGGCTTCTCGGTGGTGGCCCGGGAGATCCGCCGTCTGGCCGACCAGACCGCGGCCGCCGCCCTGGACATTGAGGGCATGGTCGGCCAGATGCAGTCCGCCGTGTCCGCCGAGGTCATGGAGATGGACAAGTTTTCCGAGGAGGTCCGGCGCGGCGTGGCCGAGGTGGCGGCCATAAGCGCCCGCTTCGGGGAGATCATCGCCGGGGTCCAGGCCCTTTCCCCCCGCTTCGCCACGGTTGAGGAGGGCATGCGCGCCCAATCCGAGGGCGCGAGCCAGATCAGCGAGGCCATGGGCCTGCTCGCCGAGGCCGCCGTCCAGACCAAGGAATCAATCATGGAGTTCAACCAGGCGGCAAGACGGCTCAACGAGGCCGTGCATGGCCTGCAGGGCGAAGTCTCCAGGTTCAAACTTGAGGCCTGAGGCCTCTCCCGGGACAGCGTGATGAACATCCAGAAGAAACTCGCACTCGGCATTTCCACCCTGTTCATCATCGCCACGGTGGTCTGCGTTCTCGCCGCCACCTGGTTTTTTCGGGAAACCATGATGAGTCAGTTCGAGGAAAAGGCCGAGATGATGCTCTACGCCATGAAGGCGGTTCGGGCCCACATGGGTTCGGTCATCCGCCCCGAGGCCAGCAAGTTCATCAGCGAGGACGATTTCATCACCGAACTCCAGTCCACCTCGTTTACGGCCAAGGGCGTTTTTTTCAAGATCGACGCGGCGCGCCGCCACGGTTTCAACTTCAAGACCGCCTCCATCAAGCCCAGGAACCCCGACAACGCGGCCACCCGGCTCGACGCCGAGATCATCGCCGAACTTGAGGCCAAAAACGCCCGGGGCCAGGAACCGTTTTGGAAGGGCGAACGCGAGATCAACGGCGTGAAGACCTACATCATCGCCTCCGGGGAGGTGAACAAGCCGGACTGCGAACGCTGTCACAGCGTGCCCGAGGCGGCCCCGCGCGGCCTTCGGGAGAAATATCCGCCGGAAACGGATCGGTCCTACGGGCGCATCACCGGCAAGGTCGAGTCCGCCGAGATCGTGGAAATTCCCATCGACTCCGTGACCAAAGATCTGGGGGCCATCAACGCGGCCATCCTGTCCTCGGCGGCGCTGGCTCTGATCATGGTCCTGGGGACGGTGACCCTGGCCCTGCGCCATCTTTTCCGGCCCCTGGCGCACATGACCGGCGTGGCCGCCAAGATCGCCGACGGCGACATCAAGGCCGCGGCGTCCGACCTGGACGGCATCGCTCCCGGATATGACGGGCAGAAAGAGCCCACGGAGTCGGACGTCACGCTTCGGTTGACCCAGGCCTTCCGGAAAATGGCCGCAGGCTTAAGTTCGCTCATCGGGCTGGTGCAGCAGTCCGGAATCCAGGTGACCACCTCCTCCACGGAAATCGCGGCCTCGGCCCGCCAGATCGAGGCCGCCGCCGCCGAACAGGTGGCCTCCACGACCCAGGTGGCCGAAACCAGCCGACAGATCGCCGCCACCTCACACGGCATCCTGGCCTCCATGGACGAGGTCAGCCAGGCCGTGGCCGATGCGGCAGGCATGGCCGGGGACAGCAGGCGGGGCCTGGCGCTTATGGAGGAGTCCATGCGCAAACTGGTGGATTCCACGGCCTTCGTCTCCACCAAGCTTGCGGTCATAAGCGATAAGGCCAACACCATCGGCGCCGTGGTCACGGCCATCAACAAGGTGGCCGACCAGACCAACCTCCTGTCCTTAAACGCCGCCATCGAGGCCGAGAAGGCCGGGGAGTACGGCCGGGGCTTCTCGGTGGTGGCCCGGGAGATCCGCCGTCTGGCCGACCAGACCGCGGCCGCCGCCCTGGACATTGAGGGCATGGTCGGCCAGATGCAGTCCGCCGTGTCCGCCGAGGTCATGGAGATGGACAAGTTTTCCGATGAGGTGCGGCGCGGGGTGGCCGAGGTGGCCGAGGTGGGCAAAAGCCTGGGGCTGATCATCGACCGGGTGGGGGAGCTCGAACCCAGTTTCGCCACGGTCAAGGCAGGCATGCTCGGCCAGTCCGAGGACGCCGGGCGCATCAGCCAGGCCATGGTCCAATTGACCGAGGCGGCGGTCCAGACCCGTGATTCCCTCAAGGAGTTCAACCGGGCGGCAGGCCAGCTCAACGAGGCGGTTCGCGGCCTTCAGGACGAAGTGCGCCGCTTCAGGGTCGGGTAGGGACATGCTTTTCGTGGTCTTCACGGCGGACGGGAACCGCTACGCCCTGCCTGTCGGGTGCGTCAGGGAAATCACGCCCGTGGTGGTCTTTCGGGAGTTTCCCGGGGCGCCGGACTACGTTCGCGGGATCATGAATTACCGGGGGGAGGTCGCGCCGGTGATCGACCTGACCGTCCTTCTGGCCGGGCGGCCGTCCCGGCGGCTTCTGTCCACGCGCATCATCGTGACCGATCATGGCGGGGCTGACGGCCAGGTCCACGCCCTGGGACTTGTGGCCGAGCAGGTCACGGACACGGCCATGGCCGCGCCCGGAGACGTGAAACCCCCGGGCATCGAGGCCGAGACCGCCCCATACCTGACCGGCGTCATCCTGGACCGGCAGGGGATCGTCCAGGTGGTGGACCCGGCCGGAATCCTGCCCAAGTCCCTGCGCGAGAGCCTGTTCAGCGCCGCATTGGAGACCATCGATGCGCCTTGAGCCCTTCGCGGACATCCTGGCCCAGGCCATCGGACTCGACCCCGCGTCCCTGGGGGAGCGGGGACTTCGGCGGGCTGTCGAGGCGGCCATGTCCAGGGTCGGCCTTGCGGACCCGGAAGACTATGCCCGCCTGCTGGCGGCTTCGCCCGAGGCCCTCGACGATCTGGTCCGGGAGACGGTGGTTCCGGAGACCTGGTTTT
>NZ_JAZHDB010000131.1:0-18069 GCF_036584575.1 Desulfolutivibrio sp. | reverse complement strand
CACATTGTACACGTCGTCCACGCTGATCTCCAAGCCCGAAACAACATCCCCCTTGCACAGCCCGAAGTTGAAGGAAAGCCGCCTCATCGAACAGCACCAGATCGGGGTGGGGGACCGGGGGGTGGTGTCCGCCGCCTCCTACGAGGCCCGGGCCTTCGGGGTGCGCTCGGCCATGCCCGTGGTCCAGGCCCGCAGGCTGTGCCCGACGGGCGTCTTCGTGCCCGGGCGGCATGCCCGCTATGCCGAACTTTCCCGGGCCATCATGGCCTGCCTCGGCCAGTTTTCCCCCCTGGTGGAACCGGCCTCCATCGACGAGGCCTATGTGGACATGACCGGATCGGCGACCCTTTTCGGCGGGCCCCAGGATTTCGGCATGGCCATGAAACGGGCGGTGTTGTCGGCCACGGGCCTGCCCTGCTCGGTGGGCGTGGCCCCGGTGAAATTTCTGGCCAAAATCGCTTCGGATTTCCACAAGCCCGACGGGCTGACGGTGGTGCGGGAAGAGGATGTCCCGGCGTTTCTGGCGGTCCTGCCCGTGGAGAAGATCCCCGGCGTGGGGCGGCGTACACGGGAGGCCCTGGCCCTTTTGGGGGTTCGCACGGCCGGGGATATGCTGGCCCATCCCCGGGAATTCTGGGAGCGCAGGCTGGGGAAACACGGCCCGGAGCTGTACGACAAGGCCCTGGGCATCGACCCTTCTCCCGTGCGCCTCTCCCGGGAGGTCAAATCCATCAGCGCCGAAAACACCTTCGATGCGGACGTGTCCTCGCGGGAGGCCCTGGCCGTGTGGCTTCTACACCAGTCCGAGCGGGTGGGGCGGCAGCTGCGCACAAAGGGCCTGGTGGGCCGCACCGTGACGCTCAAGCTCAAATATTCGGATTTCAAGCAGATCACCCGGGCAAAGACCCTGACCGTCCCCACGGACTGCGACGAGACCATTTTCGAGGCGGCCCGGGCGCTTCTGGACGACGTTCCCCTGGCCCGCCCGGCCCGGCTGGTGGGCGTGGGGGTGTCGGGATTCGGGGCGGCGCCCGTCCGGCTCGACCTGTGGCACGACGCAAACGCCCCGGACGTCCCGGCCCGGCCCCGGCGGCTTGACTCGGCCATCGACGCCATCCGGGACCGGTTTGGGCGCGACGCCATCCGGCGGGGGCGGCTTTTCGGCTTCGGGGGGACGCGGCGGCGGGACACGGGCAAGGACGGCGGCGGGGCAGGAAGTTGACCAGACGGGGCTTTTTGTTCATAGCAAAACGGTGACGCGAGGACGCGCGTTCATTTTTTCCCCCAAGTGGGCCATAGGCCGGGAGGATCGCCATGTCCGACAGGATCATCGACCTCAAAAAGCAGTTGCGGGAACTCAAGGCCGGGGAAAAGATGGCGGCCTTCGCCGGATTTTCCCTGGACCTGGGCGACCCCGTCGGGACCAAGGACGGCGTGCTCAAAATCGCCGATTTCATCCGTCCCGATGGTTCGGGCTACCTCACGGTCACCTTCCAGCTCGATCTGGGGCCTGACCTGGCGGAGCACCGGGCCGTGGCCCAGGCCTTCCAAAAGCTCGCCACCTTCTCCTCCCGGGCCGACCACGTCCTTGGCCGGGCCAGGTTCGGCAAGGGATTCGACTACATGCTGTGTATGGATCAGGGCGTCTCCGAGGGCGAGGTGTGGTACACGGCCGAGGCCGACATCTATTATACCGCATTGCGCGGCCGGGTGCGGGAGTTGGTTACGGAGGCCGTGCTGCCGGGACTTGCCGCCATCGTTCCCGTGACCTTCGAGGCGGCGAACTGGTGGAACGACGAGCAGGGTTGAAGCGTCGCCGCTCCGGCGTGTGACCCGGGAGGGCGATCGTCCCGGCCGGGCGCAGGGCCTTTATGCGCAAAAACGCCGCGACCCGCGCGGCAAGGTGTTATGGCTGTAGGCATCATGATTCCACGTTCTCACGGCGCCCGTCTCCTCACCACCCTGCTGGTCGTTCCGGTCGTGGTCGCGACCGTTCTTGCGGGGGACTGGGTTCTTTTCTCCATGGTGTTCGTCGTGTCCGTCCTGGGGCTGCGGGAATTTTTCGCCATGCGCGTAAGGCCCGGTTCCGGGACGGAGGCCGTGATTTTAACCGTGATCGGGACGGTGCTGGCCTTTCCCCTGCTTTCGGGGTTTCGCGACAGCAATTCGGTCCTGGTTCTGGGCGTGCTTTTGGGGACGGTCTGGATCGAAAAAGCCCTCTTCCTGCTGCGCTTCGGCGTCGGCGGCCAGGGCGGCTCGCCGCCGGGATTCCCCGGGGTGCTGGTTTCCGGACTTTTGTATATCCCCTGTGCGCTCGGCTTTTTTTTACGGTTCGGCCCGCCCGAGATTTTTTTCGTGATTTCGGCTGTGGCGGTTTCCGACGCCGGGGCCTATTATTGCGGCAGCCTCATCGGCGGCCCGAAGCTGTGGTCGGCGGTCAGCCCCAAAAAAACCTGGGCCGGGGGCCTGGGGGGCCTTGTGTTGTGCGTGGGGTGGTGCCTGCTGTACGGTTCCCTGTGGGGTCAGGAGGTCGGGGCCATGGCCTGGATCTGGCTGGCTGCGGGGCTTAACGTGGCCGCCCAGGGCGGGGACTTTTACGAATCCGCACTGAAGCGAGTGGCCGGAATCAAGGATTCCGGGCGGCTTTTGCCGGGCCACGGCGGCATTCTGGACCGCATGGATGGATTGTTGCCCGCGATCCTGGTTTATGCCTGGGTCTCGGGAAACACCCTGTATTTCGTGTGAGGCGACACGCCGGGGGCTTCCTGACATTCCCGGCGGGGCTGAAGAGGACGTCATGCAAGCCAATGGCTCCGATGACACCGGGGCCCCCCGGGGGGGCGGCCCATTTTCGGACACCGACCGGGTGGCCGCCTATCTGGAGCGTCTGGAGGAGCTCAAGCGGGTCAAGGCCTTTCGCGAGGTGGTGGAAGAGCGCGTTTTTTTGGAGTTCATCCGGGTCAACAGGGCGCGCATCAACGAATTTCCCTTGCTCGAAATCGAGCAGAAAAGCCTCATCGACATCCTTGTGCGGCGCGGCGCGGAGTATCCCGGCCACCAGCACATCAAGGGGCTTATCGGCGAATTCCTGGTCATTTTGAACAAATACGGCAAGGCCAGGGCCGTCGGCGCCGGGGCCGAGGCCGAGGAGTTTTTGCGGGAACTGGCCGGGGCCGAGGCCCTTTTGGTCAAATGCGTGCAAGGGGCGGTCTACGCCAGCGCCCTGATCAAGGATAATTTCAGCGACGCCGTCATCCTGAATTTCGGCGAATCCGCCCTGCACGAGATCGAAGAGATCACCGAGCGCTGCGAGTTCGATGAATCCTGGTGGCGGGCCCATCTGGACATCTTCGTGCGGGAGCGTGTCGCCCAGGCCCACGCCGGGATCGTGGCCCAAGAGAAATACGCCGTGTTCCGGGAAGGCGGTTTCGCCGGGGTCCGCCTGCCCTTCGACGAGGTGATGGCCACCGTGCGGGGCACGGACAAGACCATCCAGAAAACCCGGGTGCAGGACGCCTATGAGGACCAGGAGCAGGGCCAGGAGAATCAGCGGGTGGTGACCTTCCTGGCCGCGTTTTTCGGTTCGGGGGGAAATCCCCTGTCGGAGGCCAAAACCCCGGCCGCCACCCTGCGCCATGTGGCCCGCATTGCGGCCATGGACATCGCCGGGCGGGAATATGCCGAGGCCGGGACGCCGGATTCCGACGAGGCCGAAGTTCGTCTCACATTTCTGGCCGGGCAGACCATGTCCATCGGCGTGGGGGCCGCCCTGGTCCAGGCCGTGGCCCTGGATGATTTCGAACGGGCCGTTCGCGATTTCGATGCCCGGGAACGGCGTCTCCTGGCGGCCCTGGTGGGAAATTTCGAGCGGGTGCGGCTGGAACGGCTCGCCCCGTTGGTCCTGGAGTTCGCCTATCTGGGCTTTTTGCGCGACAAGTGCCGGGACGAGGGCGGCAAGGTGATGATCCGGACCCTGCGCCTGCGACGGGCCGTGGAGGCCGAGGTGGCCGCCCTGGTTGGGACCGAGGACGGCGAGTTGACCCGCATCGGGCGGCGGCGGCTTTTCGAGGCCGACCCCGACCGGCCGGACATGCTGTTGTGGAAGCCCAAGACTTTTGAGGAGATGACCGGGCTGTGCGCGATGTTGCAGCTCGACGGGGCCGTGGCCGGACGGGTCGCCACCCTGTGGGAGACGGCCCCCTTCAAGGTGGATATCCTGGTGGCGGTCAACCTGGAGGCCGTGGCCAAGGTGACCGGAAACCCGGCCCAGCGGGTGGCCGAGATCCTGGCCCGGTTTGGCGTGACCCTGCGGCGCGGCGGCCGCGCCCCGGAGGCCAAGACCCCCGCCGCAGCCCCGGACCAGTCCCCCAAACCGCCCGACGGGGCGAACCAAGGCTGATAGACTTCCCATGACCGACACTGCGGCCCACGCGACGCCCCCCGCCCCGGAATACGATCCAGGGGCGGGGTACATCAGTTCCCTGCCGGGCGAAGACGCCCTTCCCGGATTTCCCCGTCGCCTGTGCCTGCTTGGCGGCACCGGCTCCATCGGCAAAAGCGCCCTGCGCGTGGTGGAAGAGCATCCGGAGCGGTTTGCCGTGGCGGCCCTGGCCGGGGCCGCCAACCTGGCGCTTCTGGCCGAACAGGCCGCCCGCTTCCGTCCCGCCCGCCTTTGCGTCCTCGACGCCTCCGGCGCGGACGCCCTGGCCGGGATGCTCCCGGCCGGATACTCCCCGGACATCGTGCATGGCCCGGAGGGCTACGCCTCCCTGGCCTCCGACGCCGATTCCGATGTGGTGCTGTCGGCCATCGTGGGGGCGGCCGGGCTCGTGCCCACCCTGGCCGCGGTCCGGGCCGGGAAGATCGTGGCCCTGGCCAACAAGGAATCCCTGGTTTTGGCGGGGGATCTCATCCGTCAGGCCTGCCGGGAAAGCGGGGCCGTGATCCTGCCCGTGGACTCGGAGCACAACGCCCTGTTCCAGGCCCTTGGCGGCCCGGGCCTGCGGGAGCTGCCCCATGTGGCCACGTTGGTGCTGACGGCCTCGGGGGGGCCGTTTCGGGACAAGCCCGCCGCGTTTTTGCAGACGGTCACCCGGGAGCAGGCGCTTGATCATCCCAACTGGTCCATGGGCCCGAAAATCAGCGTGGATTCGTCCACGCTCATGAACAAGGGGCTGGAGGTCATCGAGGCCTGCCGCCTGTTCGGACTGCCCCCCGGGCGGGTGGAGGTGGTGGTGCATCCCCAAAGCATCGTCCATTCCCTGGCCCGCTACCACGACGGGTCGCTTCTGGCCCATCTGGGCCCCCCGGACATGCGCCTGGCCATCGCCTACTGCCTGGGCTATCCCCGGCGTACCCCGCTGGACCTGCCCCCCGTGGATCTGGTGGCCCTGGGCGCCCTGACCTTCGAGGCCCCGCGCCACGACGATTTTCCCTGTCTCTCCCTGGCCCGGCACAGCCTGTCTTTGGGGGCCTGGGGACCGGTGGCGCTCAATGCGGCCAATGAAACCGCCGTGGAGCTTTTCTTGACCGGACAGGTCGCCTTTTTGGACATCCCCCGGCTGGTGGAGTTCGCCCTGAATGCCCAGGCGGGGGTTTACGCCGACGATTTGGATGCTATATTGGAGATTGACCGCACCACCCGGAAGCGGGTCCGGGAGCGGGCTATCGGGTGCGCCCCCCGGGGCTGAAGCCTTTTTACGCCCGCCATAACACGAAAGAACAACAAGGAATCGGATGGAAAGCGTTTTGTCCGTGGCCCTGGTGCTCGGGGGCCTTATTTTTTTTCACGAGCTCGGACATTTCACCGTGGCCCGGCTGTTCGGCATCGGCGTGGTGACCTTTTCCCTTGGTTTCGGCCCCAAACTGTTCGGGTTCAAGCTGGGGGCCACCCGGTACCTCCTGTCGGCCATCCCCCTGGGGGGCTATGTGCAGTTGGCGGCCCAGGATCCCGAGGAAGAGGCCCCGGAGGGGTTCGCCCCCAGCACGTTTTTTCGGCTGCGTCCGGCCTGGCAGCGCATGCTGGTGGTGGCCGCCGGTCCCATGTTCAACTTCATCCTGGCCTGGCTGATTTTCTGGGGGCTTTTTCTGTCCTACGGCCGCATGGAGGTGTTGCCGGTCATCGGGCAGGTGCAAAAGGACAGTCCGGCCGAGGTCGCGGGCATCCTGCCGGGCGACCGGGTGGTGGCCATTGACGGCAAGCCCGTGCTGCGCTGGGACGACCTGGCCGGAACCGTGCGCCAGACCGGCGAAAAACCCGTCACCCTGGACCTTGAGCGCGCCCCGGAGGGGGCGGCTTCCCGGGTTCAGGTGACCCTGACGCCACGGATGCAGGTGACCAAGAACATCTTCGGCGAGGAGGAGCGCGTGCCGCTTCTGGGCTTGGTCTCGGCCGGGAAAACCATTTCCACGCCCCTGGGGACCGGCTCGTCGGCCGGCGAGGCCCTGACCCGCACCTGGGAGGTGGTGTCCATGACGCTTCTGGGCATGCTCAAGCTCATCCAGCGGGTGGTCCCCCTGGACAGCCTGGGCGGCCCGATCATGATCGCCCAACTGGTGAGCAGGCAGGCCGCCGAAGGCCTGGCCAACGTCCTGGCCCTGACCGCCGTCATCAGCATCAACCTGGGCATCCTGAATCTGTTGCCCATCCCGGTCCTCGACGGCGGCCACATCCTTTTCTACACCCTGGAGACGGCCTTCCGTCGCCCGGTGAGCCAACGCTGGCAGCAGATCACCACCCGGGTGGGGCTGGCCTTCCTGATCGGGCTCATGGCCCTGGCCCTGTACAATGACCTGCAACGCATCTTTGTCTGACCCGTCCAGGCCGGACGCGGGGCCGACGCTGGTCCTGTGCGCCGTGGAAGAGGTGCTGTGGGTGGTCCTGGCCGAGGCCGGGCGCGTGCGTGCGGCCCTTTCGGCCAAGGGGCAGGGCGTGGCCATGACGTTTTTGGCCCCGGCCGTGGCCGAGGCGCTTTCTCGGGCCGGGGTCGTCCCGGCCGAGTTGACCGGGGTGGCCTGCGTCTGCGGGCCGGGGAGTTTTACCGGCATCCGGGTGAGTCTGGCCGTGGCCGAGGGACTGCGGCTGGGGACCGGGCTTCCCCTGTGGGGGCTGGCCTATCCGCCCCTGGTCGCCCGGGCCGCCTTCGCCCTGCGTCCCGGGGCGAAACGCGTCGCCGCCGTGGTGCATGCCCGCAAGGGGCTGGCGTATGTGCAGGTGTTTACGGCGCAGGCGGGCCAGGCCCCGAGCCCTGTCGGCCCTGTCCGGGTTTTGCCCGCCCCCCTGGCCGCCCAGGCGGCCTGGGAGTCGCTTTTTCCCCCCGGGGGGGAGGGGGCTCCGGAGACTGCGGCGGTGGCCGGATCGGGGCTTCGCAACAACCGGGGGGCCTTTGTCGCAGTATTTCCCGAGGCCTGCCTGCTCCCCGACGAGGCGGCCTTTCCCGGCGCCGACGTCCTGGCCGCCGCCGCCACGGGTCCGGCCCGGGACGCCGTGCTTCCCCCGGACCCCATCTATCAGCGCCCAAGCGACGCCGAGGAGAATCTGGCGGATATCTCCCGCAGGCGCGGCATGGACCCCGACCGGGCCAAGGCCCTGCTTGCGGCAGCCATGGCCACCGGCGTGACCTGAACCTTCTGCCTCCCCCCGGGGAGAGGTCTTTTTTAACCGCGCCTTGGCGCGGTTTTTTTTTGCCCGGCTAAAGAACCCACCGGCTTATGTCGATAAGAAATCCAACAAAAGCGATGATCCGTCTTGCGCCGGGAGTGCCGACGAAGGACGGGTCAACTAACGGCAAGGAAGCCGAAACGTCATTCACGGAGGAAAAAACCATGTCCCTGATCATCAACCACAACTTGATGGCCGACAACGCCACCCGCAACCTGAGCACCGCCTACGGCGCCCTGGCCACATCCACCCGCCGCCTGTCCTCGGGACTGCGCATCGGCACCGCCGCCGACGACGCCGCAGGCTTGGCCGTCCGCGAACTCATGCGGGCCGACATCGCGGCCCTCAACCAGGGCGTGCGCAACGCCAACGACGCCATCTCGCTCATCCAGACGGCGGACGGGGCGCTCGGGGTCATCGACGAAAAGCTCATCCGCATGAAGGAACTGGCCGAACAGGCGGCCACCGGCACCTACACCTCGGACCAGCGTCTGATCATCGACTCGGAATACCAGGCCATGGCCTCGGAAATCACCCGGATCGCCAGCGCCACGGACTTCAACGGCCTCTACCTGTTAAACGGAAACCTGTCTTCGTCCACCCATAGCGGTGCGGGCCTGCAATCCACCGGCAAGCTCAAGGTCCACTTCGGCACGGCCAACGACAGCGCCGAGGACTACTATTATATCCAGATCGGCGCGGCCACGGCCTCGGCCCTGGGCGTCGGCCTGGCCGCCAGCAACAGCATCTCCACCCAGGCCCTGGCCCAGGCCAGCCTGGATACGCTCCAAAACGCCATCGTCTCCAAGGACAAGATCCGGGCCAACCTCGGCGCGTTGCAGAACCGCCTGGAAAACACCATCACCAACCTGGAGATCCAGGCCGAGAACCTCCAGGCCGCCGAATCGCGCATCTCCGACGTGGATGTGGCCACGGAGATGACCGAGTTCGTGCGTCAGCAGATCCTGACCCAGGCGGCGGTGGCCATGCTCTCCCAGGCCAACTCCCTGCCGCGTATGGCCCTGTCGCTGATGGGCTAGTTTTCATGGGGCGCGCGCCCTATGGAAACCTCGCCATTGGCCGATACGACGAAAAAAGGCCCCGGCCATCCCGGGGCCTCGTCAAGGGCCGGGCCGTCCAGGCGGTCCGGCCCTTTTCTTAGTGCGGCATCATGCTTGCTTGGGAAAGGGAAAAAAGCCGGTCAACGGCAGTTTTTTCCTGGAGACGCATATGAGCACCACCTCGACTTCCGGCGCGATCAGCTTCACGGGCCTTGGCAGCGGCACGGATTTCGCCTCCATGATCGACAAGCTTGTGGCGGTGGAGCAAACCCGCATCACCAGCCTGGAGACGTGGCGTACAAGTTGGACGGACAAGATCGAGGCCTTCCAGGAGCTCAACACCCAGATGCTGTCGCTCAAGACCGCCCTGGAAGGCATGGACACCAAGGGCGAGTTTCTGGTCAAGACCGCAGGCTCCTCCGACGGCAACGTGCTGGCGGCCACGGCCGGGGCCGATGCCCAGGAAGGCACGCATACGATAGAAGTCAAGCAGATCGCCAAGAACAAGATCATGGCCACCACAAACGGCGTGGCCACCACCACGGAAAGCATCAATACTTCCGGCGCGTCCCGCATCTTCGCCTATACCTATCAGGGCACGACCTATTCCGTGACCGTCCCGATCGGAGCCTCCCTGACCGATCTCAAAAACCTCATCAACATCGACGGCGACAACCCCGGGGTCAAGGCCGCCATCGTCAACGACGGGACCTCTTATCATCTCCAACTGCGCGGCATGGACACCGGAGCGGACGCCACCCTGGAGATCTCGGGCACGACGACCCTGGCCGGATACGGCGCCTCGGATTTTGAGACGTCCCAGAGCAACCAGGACGCCCTGCTCAAGGTGGACGGCTGGCCGTCGACGTATATGTCCCGGGCCACCAACAGCATCTCCGACATCATTGAGGGCGTGACCCTGAACCTGCGCAGCGTCGGCGAAGCGGACCTGGACATTGCAACGGACCTGGACTCGGTCAAGGAAAACATCGAGGCCTTCGTGACCCAGGTCAACACCGTGCGCAGCATGATCCAGGAACTCACCAAGGTGAGCAGCACCAGCACCTCCGTCTCGACCAGCTCGGATACCGAACAAACCCGGGCTGGGTCGCTGCTTACCGGCAACTACGGCATTCAGCTCATCAGCAGCCGCCTCAAGGATGCGACGGCCGGCACCGCCATCGGATTCGACTGGAACACCGACCCCTACACCTCCCTGTCCTCCGTCGGCATCTTGACCGACGCCCAGGAAGGCTCGGTCACCGCCGGGCTTCTGGTCATCGACGACGAACTCCTAGATGCGGCCCTGGCGAATGACATCGACGCCGTGGCCTCGCTTTTTTCGGCCTACTACGAGGGAAGCACCAACTCCTCGGATTTCAGCTATGCCTCGCACATCCAGGGCATCACCGAGGCCGGAACCTTCAAGGTCGCCTACACCGTGTCCGGGGGCGAGATCACCTCGGCCACCATCAACGGCCATGAGGCGAAAGTAAGCGGCAATACCATCCTGGGGCAGGGCATGGGGAATCCGGAGAACGGTCTGCTTCTTGAAATCAAGAACCTCACGGACGGCAGCTATTCCGGAACGACCTCCATGAAGCTTGGCAAAACAGGAGAATTGATAAATAATCTCGGTGACTTGACAGATGAAAAGACCGGACCTTTGGCGATTCTTGAAGACAACTATAATGATATTACCGATATGATCGATAAGAAGATTGAGTATGAAGAGAATCGCATTTCATTGATGGAGAGCCGCCTGCGTGAACGCTACGCCAGGCTTGACGCCCTCCTCGGCTACTACGACAACCTCAGCACCTCTCTGGAGAGCCAGATTGCGGATCTGGACGACTAGCGAACGCGCAAGGGACGCCAACGGAGAATCAGGATATGCAAACTGCCGCCAAGGCGTATCTCAAGACCCAGGTCAACACCACCAGCCAGGGGGACATTCTTCTTTTGCTCTATGAAGGAGCGATCAAGTTTCTTGGCCAGGCCAAGGAAAAAATTGCCGCCAAGGACTATGCCCAAAAGGGAATTCTCATCTCCCGGGCCCTGGATATCCTGGCCGAGTTGCAGTCGAGCCTAAACGCCCAGAAGGGCGGAACATTGGCTGAAAATCTGCAAAAGCTCTACTTTATTTGCAGCACAAAGCTCTTGCAGGCCAATCTGAAGATGGACCCGGCCATCATTGACGAGGTCATGAAGATCCTGGCCGGACTGCGCGACGCCTTTCGCGCGGCCAACGCAGAGGTCTCCGGCCAGCCGACCCCCGCTCCCCAACCCCAAAGCGCCTCCTATGGCGTTGCGCCACCTTCCATGGCCGCCACGGCCGAGCCGAAGGGCCCGGCCAAGGCCCCCGTCAGCTTTCCCGGTTTCGCCAAGAGAACCGCCTCCCCGGCGGCGGGCGTCTCCGTGGGCGAAACGGTCTCGGCGGCGCCCGCCCGGATCGTCCCCAACGCTGCGCCGTCCCGGGCGGGGGCGCCTGCGGCCGACCCGCGTCCGGCGGCGACCGCACACCCCGCCGTGGCGACGCCACCCGAACCGTCTACGGCCCCCATGCCGCCGCCCCAGGTCCAAAGTCCGATGCGGCGGGCGTTTGCGGCCTACGCCACGGCCCGGGAGCAAAAAACCGCCTCCTAGTGTCGCGTTTTAGAAAATCACGCCGGTTTTTTTCAGAAAAAACCAGTATTTCATGTCGTTGCATGTATAAATCAGACGCCCCGGTTTCGAGGGCAGGGCACGAGACGTGCGTCCCGTCCGCCAGCCCGGGACGCAGAACGCCGCCTGATCCGCCGATTCCCTGGAAAATGACGCCGGGGAGACGTTTTCTTTCTCGCCCAACCGTATGGCGAGGATGCTCCTGCATTCCCGGAGTTCATCCCTGGCCTTAGCCGCTATGCGGGGTTGTTGCTTTGCGCGCGGGGACGGGCTAACATCGCGAAAAACGCGACCGGTCTGGAGATGGGGGATTCGTGATCGGTCGGCTTTTTTTCAGGGAGACCAATGCGCATTACCTGCCCAGAATGCGGCTTTAGCCGGGACGTGCCTGATGGGAAGGTGCCCGCCGCGACCGCCGTGGCCACCTGTCCCAAATGCAGACACCGCTTCCGGTTCCGCGATTTCGAGGACGGCTTCGATCCGTCCTCATCCGCTTACGAGCAGCCCACGTCCGAACCCCGGTTCTCCGGGGCGGAGAGGGACGGAAACGTCCCGCGTGCCGGTCTTGGGGCCACCCCGCGTTTTCCGGGCGCCGTGCGGCGTAGCCGTGAATCCAGGGGCGAGTCCGAGCCTGCTGGGCACGGATATGATCCCTATACGCCTGATGCGCCACGCGGGCATGACCGAGTTTTCCCGCCGCCGTCGGCCCATTGGGAGCCCTCCGCCCCGGCCGAGGAGGCCCCTGTGGCGCCGGAAGAGTCCGCGCCGCTTCGCATGACCCCGCATCCGGCGGCCATGGACCAGCCGCCCCGGCCGGAACATGCGGAAGAGCGGTTGCGCGCCTGTGAGCCAGCCGCGCGCGAACCTCGATCCGAGGCGCGCCAGGAGCAAAACGGCGTGCGCGACATCTGGGCCAGGCTCCAGGCCATGGACGACGAAGACACCGCGCGCCTGACGCCGCCACGGCCTGCCGCCCCTGTCCCAGACGGCCCTGCCCGGGGCGCGCCGATCCCGGCCGGGGAGCCCCCTGCCGGGCGCATCGCCGGGGAGTCCGAGCCCGATCCGACCTCTGGCGTCAGGCCGCAGGCTGTCCCGCCCCAGGCGGCCATGGCTCCCGAAGAAACGTCTGGGCATCGGCAGGCCGCTGCCCCTGGCGGCGACGGCCCGGCACCCGGAAACACGGGCGATGCCCCCGGGGCGGATACCCGGGGCGGCGACGGCCCGGGCGCACGCGATTCGTCCTCTTCGCCCGATTCGCCCGATTCGCGCGAGTCGTCGGGGTCGTCCTCTTCGTCCGGTTCGTCCGATTCGTCTGGGCCTTTCCAGGAGGGTCGGCCGGGCGAGGCCGCAAAAGGCGAGGTGCCCTGGGAACGTCCCGACGTCTATGGATTTTTCCCCGGCTTGGTGCTGACGCTCAAGAGCATCCTGTTTCAACCCGTGGAATTTTTCGAGTCCATGCCCCCTGGCCGGGGCAAGGGCAAGGCCATGGTCTTCAATCTGCTTTTGAGCGAGTTTCTGCTGCTGGTGGATTTTTTATGGGCGCTTCTGGGCGTTCGGGCCAAGCTCGCGGACACGGGCCAGACCGACGCCCTGGCGGCCATGGCCGGGGTTCCGGGCATCGGATTCCTGATCCTGCTGATCATGGTCCCGGTCTTCATGGCCGCAGGCATCTACCTGGACGCGGGGCTGACGCATCTTCTGCTCATGCTCCTTCGCGGCAACAGCAAGAAATTCGACGAGACCTTCCGGGTCATGTGCTACAGCGCGGCGCCCACGGTGCTTTCGGCCGTGCCCGTGGCCGGGCAGTTGTTATCGCCGGTGATCCTCATCTGGTACATGACGCTGCAGGCCATCGGTCTGAAAAAAGTCCACGGCGCGGCCTATTCCCAGGCCTTGGCCGTGGTGCTCATCAAGTGGTCCCTGTATTTGTTCCTGTTGCTTGGGATGCTGCACGGTCTTTCCAGCGGAGGCTGAGGCCCATGGGAGGGCGTCCATGATAGAATGGTTCAAGCGAGTGCTGCGTGAGCTGGCCGCCAAGCGGCAGAAGGCTCGGGACATCCATCCGGAGTCTTTCCGCGTTCTGGCTGGCGAATTGGTGGAGTTGGCGGATATCGCCGCCAGGATCCGTCCCGACGAGCACGCCTTCCAGTTGCGGATCAAACGCATCCGTCGGGAGATGGATGATTTATCCCGCATGGCCGGTCGGCCCGAATTTCGCATGTTGCCGCCCAAGAAGCGGCTGGAGCTGCGCGAAAGCCTGCTGACGTCCAGGGATCAGTTGCTCAAAACGGTCTCCGACGCCCCCGTGCCCACCACCATGCGGCAGTAAGGCGTCGAAAGCGGCCACAACGCCCGGGGGTTTTATGTCCGCCACTCCCCTTGACTCCAGGCCCGGGGCAGGCCTTGCCGTCATTTTCTTGTCCTTTGCCCTGTTTTTGGCCTCGTGCTCCACGGAACCCCGCCTGACCAGCCTGTCCATCGTCAGCGTGGACGCCTGGGTCAAGCGCAACAACCCCGACATCTACGTGGAGCCCCTGGCCTCGCCAGGCGCCCCCATGACGGCCATGATCGTGCCCTTCCAGGTGACCCAGAACATCGCCTACATGAAGCTTTTAGGGGATCAGATCACCAAGTACGTCTGGCAGACCTGGACCCGCGACCGGGTGTTCCCCAAGTTCCTCTACGAGCAGAGCCAGATTCCGATGAGCACGGCCCAGGCCGTGGCCCTGGCCCGCAAGCGGGGCGTGAATCTTTTGGTCACCGGGGCGGTGACCTACATCATGTCCGGCGGCACGCGCGGCGATACCTCCGTCTCCCTGGCCATCGAGATTTTTGATGTAGCCAGCGGGGAACGGCTGTGGTCCATGGCCCACGGCGGCCGCATCGAGACCGGCCAGACCCGGGACTATATCTTTTTCGCCAAGCAAAACCGCATGCCCGAAGACCCGGTGTATGCCGTGACCACGGTCCTGGCGGCGGACATGGGGGGCACGGTGGCCAATTGGAACTACGGGCACAAGCCGCCGCCCCCGGCCGCCCCCAATCCCACGCCGCCGCCCCCGGTCCAATAGTCGGACGGGTGGCTGTGCGTTGAATAATTCTGGACGCGGCCGCTGGGAAAAGTGCAGAATGCACATTGTTCGCCCGCGCGGCGGCCAGGGGTGGTTTTGCGTGACGCCCCGGCCGTGTCCCCCTTCCCGGGAGCGGGAGAACGATGTCCGATAAAAGAGCAATCAACTGCGCCGACGGTTTCGGATTGTACGGAGAAACCGTGCCCATCGTCGCGCCGCGAAGTATGAGATAACGTCATGGACGACGATAGGCAAAGTCGCGATTGCGTCTTGCGGCTCACGGACGAACAGGTCACCCGCTTTTTGCACTTTTCCGTGGATCAGGCCGCCGAGCCCGTCTACTGGGTCGATAAGCAGGGCTGTTTCGCGTACGTCAACGCCACGGCCTGCCGGATGCTGGGATGGTCCCGGGACGAGCTTGTGCAGATGACCGTCTTTCAGGTGGACCGGCTGCTCACTCCGGCCCTGTGGGAGGCGCGCTGGGAACAGTTGCAGGTCGTAAAAAGCGCCCTCTACGATGTCGTCCACGTCACCCGGGACGGACGCACGTTTCAGGTTGAGGTCTCGGCCAACTTTCAGAACGTGGGGGGCGAGGAGTTCGTGGCCGCCTTCGCCCGGGACGTGACCGACCGCAGGCTGGCCGAGCAGCGCCTCAAGCTCTTCGAAAAGGTCTTCGACAACGCCCTGGAGGGCATCACCGTCACCGACCATCGCGGGGACATCGTCTCCGTGAACCCGGCCTTCGCCCTGATCACCGGCTACACGGCCGCCGAGGCCCTGGGAAAAAATCCGCGCATCCTCAAGTCCGACCGCCATCCCCCCGAGTTTTACAAGGCCATGTGGTCCGAGATCATCAAGAAAGGCCAGTGGTCCGGCGAGATCTGGAACCGCCGCAAAAGCGGCGAGGCCTACCCCGAATGGCTGTCCATCAGCGCCATCAAGGATCGCGGCCGCACCACCCATTATGTGGCCGTGTTTCATGACATAAGCGAGATGAAACGCAAGGAGGACAAGATCCTCCATCAGGCCTCCCATGACGCCCTGACCAATCTTCCCAATAAGCTCCTTTTGTCCGATCTTCTGGAAAAGGCCATCTCCCACGCCGCCCGGGCCGGACACAAGCTCGGGGTCATCTGCTTCGACCTGGACAACTTCAAAAACATCAACGACACCCTGGGCCATGCCATGGGCGACGAGTTGCTCAAGGCCGCCGCCGTGCGCATCAGCGGCATGCTGCGGCCCGAGGATACCGTGGCCCGGCCCGGCGGCGACGAGTTCATGGTCATGCTGGGCGAGATTGCCGACGAGCGCGACGCCGTACGCGTGGCCGAACGCATCCTCGACAGCTTTCGCCAGCCGTTCCAAGTGGATGGACGTGAACTGGTGCTCACGGCCAGCGTGGGCATCAGCATCTTCCCCGAGGATGGCGCCAGCCAGGATGCGCTCATCAAACACGCCGACCTGGCCATGTACCGGGCCAAGGAACAGGGCAAAAACGCCTACCAGCTTTTTACCCCCCAGATGAACGAGGCCGTCACCCGCCGCCTCAACCTGGAGGCCGGGCTGCGCCGGGCCCTGGAACGCGGCGAGTTCCTGGTGCACTACCAGCCCCGGCTGTCCTTCGCGAACATGCGCACCGTGGGCATGGAGGCCCTGGTGCGCTGGCGGCGCGAGCCGGGAATGCTGGTGCCGCCCATGGAGTTCATTCCCCTGGCCGAGGAGACGGGCCTTATCGTGCCGCTCGGGGAATTCGTCATGGAAACGGCCTGCGCCCGCACCGCCGCCATCAATGCCGCCATGGGCCTTTCGCTGAAGGTCTCGGTCAATCTCTCGGCCCGGCAGTTCTCCGACACCAACCTCCCCGAACTCGTGGCCCGCATCCTCGGGACGACAGGCCTTCCCCCCGCCTGCCTGGAGGTGGAGGTCACGGAAACCGTGCTCATGCAAAACATCGCCACGGCCGCGAACATGCTCGCCCAGTTGGCCGAAATGGGGGTCTCGGCCTCCATCGACGACTTCGGGACCGGCTATTCCTCGCTGTATTATCTGAAAAAAATGCCGCTTGCGGCCATCAAGATCGACCGGTCCTTCATCCGGGACATCCCCCGCGACCCCAGCGACATCGCCATCACCACCACCATCATCTCCATGTGCCGGGGGCTCGATCTGGCCGTGGTGGCCGAGGGCGTGGAGACCCAGGAACAGTTCAATTTCCTTTTGGGCCTGCGCTGCGACGAATGCCAGGGATATCTCGTCAGCCGCCCCCTCCCGGCCCCGGATTTCGAGGCCTTCCTGCGCCAGTCGGGCGACGCCCCAGGCTGATTCCGGCCGGTCTCCGTCCTCCTTTTCCCCTACCGCGCCGTCGGGAAATGGTGTAACACAGCCTCCCACATCACTCTGCAAAGGATGCCACATGATCGGAATTTCCAAACTTTACTGCGGCGGGGTCGAAGCCTCGGACGCCCTGCGTTACGGACGCCATTCGGGAAAGCTTCCCTCCCATCTGCTTCAATTTTCCAAGGATAAAAAACCCGTCGTGGTCTGGAACATGACCCGCCGGTGCAACCTCAAATGCGTTCACTGTTACGCCAAGGCCCTGGACGAACACGGAAAAGACGAGATCAACACCGAACAGGGCAAGGCCATCATCGACGACCTGGCCGCCTACGGCGCGCCGGTCATGCTCTTTTCCGGCGGCGAACCGCTGGTGCGCAAAGACTTGGTGGAATTGGCCCACCACGCCGTGTCCAAGGGCATGCGCGCCGTCATCTCTACCAACGGCACCCTCATCACCCCCGAAAAGGCCAAGGAGCTCAAAAGCGTCGGCCTGTCCTACGTGGGCATCTCGCTTGACGGCGGCGAAGACATCCACGACCGCTTCCGGGGCGTGTCCGGGGCCTTCAAAAAGGCCCTGCGCGGCATCGAAAACTGTCAAAACGAGGGCCTCAAGGTCGGCCTGCGCTTCACCATCAACAAGCGCAACGCCGTCGAGATCCCGGTCCTGTTCGACCTCGTGCGCGACCTCAACGTGCCGCGCATCTGTTTCTACCACTTGGTCTACTCCGGACGCGGTTCGGAACTCATCAAGGAAGACCTGGACCACGCCGAAACCCGCGCCGCCGTGGACCTCATCATGGACCGCACCCGCGCTCTTTTCGACGCCGGACTGCCCAAGGAAGTCCTTACCGTGGACAACCACGCCGACGGCCCCTACGTCCTGCAACGCCTGCTGCGCGAAGACCCGGCCCGGGCCGAGGAAGTCAAAACCCTGCTCTCCTTCAACGAAGGCAACAACTCCGGGCGCGGCATCGGCTGCATCTCCTGGGACGGCGCGGTGCACGCCGACCAGTTCTGGCGCAACCATACCTTCGGCAACGTCCTTCAGCGCCCCTTCTCCCAGATCTGGGACGACCCGGACATCGAACTGCTGGCCAAGCTCAAAGACAAGAAAAAATACGTGGGCGGCCGCTGCGCCACCTGTAAATACCTCGATATCTGCGGCGGCAACTTCCGCGCCCGGGCCGAGGCCTACTACGACGATATCTGGGCCGAAGACCCCGCCTGCTACCTGACAGACGACGAGATTCGCCCCTAGGGCGGAGGTGAGTCGGGG
>NZ_JAZHDB010000130.1:0-3540 GCF_036584575.1 Desulfolutivibrio sp. | reverse complement strand
GGGATGTTTCGTGGTTTTTTTGCGGCCTTGGGGTTTCTGACCCGTTTCGGCCCGGCGGCCGGGGCGCGCGAGGCGGATTTTGCGGCCTCGGTGGCCTGGTTTCCGGTGGTGGGGCTGGGGCTTGGGCTGGCGGCGGTGGCGCCTGCCCAGGTGTTTTTTGGCGACAGCCCGCGGGTGTGCGCCTGGCTGGTGGTGGCGCTCGACCTGTGGGCCACCCGGGGGCTTCATGCCGACGGACTGGCCGATGTGGCCGACGCCTGGGGCAGCATGGCCCGGGGGGAGCGGTTTTTCGAGATCATGAAGGACAGCCGGGTGGGGGCTTTCGGGGCCATGGGGCTGTTTATGGTTTTAGCGGGCAAGCTGGTGCTTTTCGCCGCGCTTTTTGAGGCTGATCGGGCCTTTGCAGTGGTTTTTTCGTTTGTCGTGGGCCGGGCCTGCGTGGTGTGGCTTATGGGCATGACCCGGCGCCTGGGCAGGCCGGGGCTGGGCAGGCTTTTTCTTGACGGGGCGCGGCCCGGGGTCATGGCCTGGGCCCTTGCCACGGCGATGGCTGTCGGGATGTTTCTGGTTCCCGTCCGGGGCCTGGTCCTGGCTCTGGCCTGCGGTGCGGCGGTCGCGGCCCTGCTGGCCGGGCTGGCCAGGGACCGGGGGGCGGTGAACGGCGATTTCCTCGGGGCCTGCATCGTTCTGGGGGAATTGGGCGCCTGCCTGGGCATGCTTGTCTAAAGCGGATATGAAAAAGGCGACGATCCCGGATGGAATCGTCGCCGCGTAAGGTTTCGTCGGGACGCGCCCTAGAAGGGGTTGATCTCCTGGGTGCGGGTGTAGTGCTGGTAGCCCACGTTGGCCCCCAGGCGCAGCCCCACGCCGAAGCGGATGGGGGCCAGGACCAGGCCCTTGCTGGTCTGGTAGTTCATGCCGAAGCCGCCGATGAAATAGGCGCTGCCGTCGACCCCGGGAAAACGCTGGAAGATCTCGTCGGGGCGTGTCATGCCGTAGACCAGGGTGAACACCCGCACGGCGTTGAGGCCGATGTCGATGCCCACGGACGGACTCTGCCAGAAGACCTCGATGGGCTTGTGGTTTTTCAGATACAGATAGCCGGTGCCGTAGCGCAGGCCCACCAAAAGCGCCCCTCCGGCCTCGCTGCCCTTGATGTAGCCGGTGGGCTCCCCCATATCCTTGAAGGCCTTGGCCACCAGTTCGGCCAACCCGGCCGATCCGCCGTCGAAAAAGCCCATGACCTCCCGATGTACCTCTTCCCTCGAATATTTGCGCTGCCTGGTCTGCTTGGGATGGGGCGGCGCGGCGGCATCGGATGGCGCGGGCTGGACGCCGGGCTGGACGCCCGGCTGGGCGGCTGGTTGCGGAGTTGCGGATGGCGCGGCCTGTTGGGGTGGCGTCGTGGCTGCGGCGCCCGCTGGCGGATGGGCCGGGCTGACCTGGGCAGAGGGCGTTACAGTTGTAGTTGGTTGTTGGGCATCGCCCAGCGGGCGTTCCTGAAGTCCCTGAGCCATGGCTGTCGCCGTCACGAGCACGGCGCAACAGAGCATTGCGCACACGCGTTTCATGGCGTCCTCCCTTGTGTCTGTTCCTCGGCGGCGAGGCGGTCGCGCAAAATGGGGAGCATGGCCTGGGCCACGTCCTCCCGCCCGGACTCTGTCTGATGCACGCCGTCGGGAGTGTACGCCGGAGCCGTGCGGGAACACAAGGCGTTTTGCAGGTTCACAAAATAGGGCCGTGAGGCCAGGGCCTTTTCCAGGGCCGCATAGACGATCAGGACGTTTTGGCGCACATGGGGAAAGGACCGGCGTCCGAGGATGGCGGTTTCTTCTTCCTTATGCACGGCCGGGTCCATGTCCAGGCAGGTCTCCCCCCAGTACAGGGGTTGCAGGAACAGCAGGAACTGCGATCCGTAGGCGGCGGTGACCTTGGCCACGTGGTCGTAGCGTTTGACGGTCAGGTCGATGTATTCCTGCAAGAGCGGCGAGTCCGGATCAAGCGGGGTCATGGCGTAGGCCAGCTTGGAATACATCTCCCGGGTGAATGAGGCGTACCAGGCGGCGCACAGGGGTTTGAGGATGCCGATGGGGGTCTTGAAATAGCTCTCCAGGAGCCCCTGGACCCGGTCCATGCCCTCGTGGCCGTAGGGATGCTTGTAGAGGGAGAAGTAGTTGGCGTCGTTGGCGCCGTCGTAAAAGACCACCAGATTCGGCCGAAAGGGGAATTCGATCAGAAGCTTTTGGAGATATTTGGTTTCAAGCAGGGAATTGAAGGAATTGACGCCGAAATTGAAGCAGTTGTAGCGCACGGGGCCTGGACCGGCATTGAGCTCCGTGGCCACGTAGCTGGGGATGGAGGTGTGGAAGGGCGAGTTCCCGGCCCGCATGGTGGAGCCGCCGAAGAACCAGACGATCCGGTTGTCCTCGGGTTTTTCGGCCTGGGCGATGCCCATGGTGGGCCAGATGCCGTCCTGTTGCAGAAACAGGGCGTAGGGGTCGTAGGCCGCCCGGGGGCCTTCCCGCAGGTTGTCGTAGATGATGGAATTGAGCAGGGTGATGGCCCCGAAGCAGGCGGCCTCCACACACACTGCGGCAATCGCGATCCACAGAACCAGTCTGAAAATGAGGCGCACGGTGCGCTTCACGGCACGTTCTCTCCCTGTCGCGAGGATGGATCCCGCACGGTTTGGTCCCCTTGGGACGCGTTTCTGGTCGGCCTGGGATGTTGTGGGGTTGTCGCTGCGCCGTTGTCCGGTTTGGCGGGCCAGGCGCTATTTCGGCAGTCGGATGACCACGCCGTTTGGGGTTCTGTCCACCACCGGGGCCTCGCGCAGCCGGGTGACGGCCTCGGGGGCCAGATCCAGCACCAGCCGCAGGATGTTCGGGTGTTTGCCGACCCGCACAAGCCTGATCAAGGGGCTTTTCCCCGACAGGGACAAGGGACCGGTGTAGGTCCAGCGTCCGGCCAGATCGATGACCAGCCTGGGGGGGCCGTCCATGTAGGTTCGGGTCACCTCGCCCACCGGGGACGTGGTGGTGACGGTGAGGACGTATTCCCCGGGCTTGTCCACGGCCGAGACGGCCACGACCGCTCCCCTGGAGGGGCCAGCCGCAGGCTTGCCCGCCGCGACAGGCTTGTCTTTGACGGGTTTTTTCGCGGCAAGTCCGGGCTTTTGGGCCGGGACGTCCAGGGATTCGGCCGTCGTGGGCGGGCCTTCCGGGGCCGGGGCCTTTTGCGCGACGTCCGGGACCTGCGGCGGCGCCTGGGCAGGCGCGGCGGACTTTTTCCCGGTGTCGACCTTGGGGGCGGCCGCATCCTGCCCCATGTCCGAGAACATTTTGTCCAGGGTCTGGTCCCCGGCGAAAAGGGGATGCTGGGAGACGATCTCCGGGGAGACCGGTTCCTTGCCCATGGCGGGGGTCGGCGCCGCCACGGCCGGGGATGCGGCGGGCGCCGGGGCGGTGGCTGTGTCCGGGACCGGAAGGGCTCAGCGACCGGGACCTGGAAGAGCTGTAGGGGAAAGCCTCCGGCGGCCCT
>NZ_JAZHDB010000129.1:0-18427 GCF_036584575.1 Desulfolutivibrio sp. | reverse complement strand
GGGGCGGCCCTTCGGCCACCACCACGGCGGCGGCCATGCCCCGGTCAGGGTCAGGCTGACGTGGAAGGCCGTGGCCCCGATCTGTCGGGCCCGGACGGCGGCCGGGCCGAAAAGGCGCAGGATCGGGCGTCCCAGGGGGTCGGGCAGCACCTCGAGGCACTGGAAGGTGATGCCGCCGACAAATCCCGTGCCCAGGGCCTTGACCGCCGCCTCCTTGGCCGAAAAGCATCCGGCCAGGGTCAGGACGGGGTCGCGGCCGGTACGGGCGGCCACTTCGCCCGGTGTCAGGATGCGTTTTGCAAAGGCCTCGCCGAAACGCTCATGGGCCTTTTGGATGCGCGAGATTTCCACCACGTCCAGGCCCAGTCCCACAATCATGCCTGCGCCCCCCTCACGAGACGAATCCGGAGACGATGTCCGCCATGCGCGAGACGGCCTCGGTGAAGCCGGTGATCACCGCCCGGGCCACGATGGCGTGGCCGATGGAATATTCATTGACCCCGGGCACCCGGGCAAAGGGCAGGATGTTCACATAATCCAGGCCATGCCCCATGTTGACCCGAAGGCCCAGCCCCCGGGCCTGATCCAGGGCGGCCAAAAGCCGGTCGAATTCGATCTGCCGGGCGGTCGGGGTCTTGGCCTCGGCGTAGGATCCGGTATGCAGCTCCACGTAGCCCGCCCCGGTCTTGGCCGCCGCCGCGATCTGGGCCGGATCGGGGTCGATGAACAGGCTGACCTCGATGCCCGCTGCGGCCAGGGGGACGATGAAGGCGGCCAGGGCGCCCTCCTGTCCGGCCACGTCCAGGCCGCCCTCGGTGGTCAGCTCCCGGCGTTTTTCCGGCACCAGGCAGACCATCTCGGGCGCGATGCACCGGGCGATGCCCCCCATCTCCTGCGTGGCGGCCATTTCCAGATGCAGCCGGGTCTTGACCGTACGGCGCAGGATTTCCACATCCCGGTCCTGAATATGCCTGCGGTCCTCGCGCAGATGGACGATGATCGCCGCCGCGCCGGAGATTTCGGCCAGGGCGGCGGCGGTGACCGGGTCGGGTTCGGCGGCCAGGCGGGCCTGCCGGATGGTGGCCACGTGATCGACATTGACGGCGAGATGCGGCATGGTATTCTCCTTGCAGATGACAACGAACCTCGTCGGCTGCGCGCCAGTGTGGCGCACGGACGGCATGACGGGCCGCCCCGGGGGAAATCCATGGGCGGCATACGTTTTTTCCGGTGTAGGCGAGGCCCGGGGGCTTGTAAAGGCCGTGCTGGCGAGTGCAATTCCTGTACATGGCGAAGCACGGATTTTTCCCTCGGCGGACATGTGCGTAACCGCATGCGCGGCGAAAATCCGTCCCAAGGCCGTTTCGGCCTGGGCATCAACCTTCGAAACAAAGAGCAAGACACATGAATCTGTGCATCGTGGGGACCGGATACGTAGGGCTGGTCAGTGCGGCCTGCTTTGCGGAAATGGGCAACGACGTCTGCTGCGTGGACATCAACCCCAGCATCGTGGAGAATCTGCGCCAGGGCGTCATTCACATCTATGAGCCGGGGTTGGAGGAGTTGGTTCGTCGCAACACCTCCGAAGGACGCCTGAAATTCACAACCAGTATCGCCGAGGGCATGGAAAACGCCCTGTTCGTGTTCATCACCGTGGGAACGCCGCCCAAAGAGGACGGCTCCTGCGACTTAAGCTACGTCTACCAGGTGGCCCGGGACATCGGGGCGGGCATGCGCGACTACAAGATCATCGTGGACAAATCCACGGTGCCCGTGGGTACGGCGGACAAGGTGCGCGAGTTGGTGAGCGAGGAACTCGGCAATCGCGGCGAGCACATCGAGTTCGATGTGGTGTCCAATCCGGAATTTCTCAAGGAAGGCGACGCGATCAACGATTTCTTCAAACCCGACCGGGTGGTGGTGGGCACGGACAACGTGCGCACGGCCGAACTTTTGAAGGCCTTGTACGGCCCCTATGCCCGCAGCCGCGACAAGCTCATCGTCATGGGCGTGCGCAGTGCGGAGATGACCAAGTATGCGGCCAACTGCATGCTGGCCACCAAGATCTCGTTCATCAACGAAATCGCCAACGTATGCGAGTTGGTGGGCGCGGACGTGCGCGAGGTGCGGGTGGGCATCGGCTCGGACCACCGCATCGGCTACCAGTTCATCTATCCCGGCATCGGCTACGGCGGGTCGTGCTTCCCCAAGGACGTCAAGGCCCTGATCGACACGGCCCGGCAGTATGGCTACGAACCCGGGGTGCTGGCCTCCGTGGATGACGCCAACGCCCGGCAAAAGCATGTGCTGTCGCGCAAGATCGAGGAGTACTTCGCCTCGCGTGGCGGGGTTGCGGGCAAGACCCTGGCCCTGTGGGGCCTGGCGTTTAAGGCCAACACCGACGATGTGCGCGACGCCTCGGCCTTCGAGATGATTCGGGATCTGACGGACAAGGGCATGAAGATCCAGGCCTTCGACCCGGTCGCCGGTCCCAACGCCCAGCGCCACTTCGCGGGGAACGATCTCCTGACCGTGGTGGACGAGCAGTACGCGGCCTTGGACGGGGCCGACGCCCTGGCGGTGGTCACGGAGTGGAACCAGTTCCGCAATCCGGATTTCCCGCGCATTGAAAAGGCCCTGGCCGAGCCCCTCGTCTTCGACGGCCGCAACCTGTATTCGCCCGAACTCATGGCCGCGTTGAACTTCGTCTACTATTGCATCGGCCGCCCGGACCCCAAATAGGGCCGAACTAAACCATACTCTACAACAAAACGCCGCCTCCGGACATTTCGGGGGCGGCGTTTTCTCATTTGAGAGGGCGCCGGAAAGCCGGGCGACGGGTCAGTGCAGCAGTGTCTGGGCCCGGTCGGTCTGGGCCGGGGACAGGTCGGCGGGAACCTTTTCCCGGCCGAGCTTTTTGCAGACCAGGTACCGGGCGCATTTCGCAGCATTGGGACAAGGATCCGCGAAATGTATTTACCCCCTTGACGGGATGTGAATATTCGATCAAAGGATTTTGAAAATAATTTTCATTTGCAAAATGAGTTGCCTACCGCCCAGAGCGGACACTCAAACCGACAAGGAGGATCACGACATGACCCAGGAGTTCACTGTACCCGGCCAGGAAGGTCCGGGCCGGGAGAAGGCCGTTTTTCGCATCAAGGGCAGCCAAAAATGCGCCCCCGAAGATGTATGCCGCAACGGGGAGCGTCGCGTTTGCCGCACGGCCCGCCTGGATATGGCCGGATACGCCATGGCGGGGGGCCTCACGTTTTTCGCGATCCTGCTCCTTGTTCTCTCGGCCAGCAGTGTTTGGGCCGCGCCGCCCCAGGCCGTAAGCAAGGTGCCCATGGTTATGGTCGGCGATCGGCTGGTCGATGCCGCGTTCAACCTCCGTGTGCTGCCTGAGGCCATGGTTGTCCGCAAGAGCCTGTGGCCCCTGGCGGATGAGATGGCCCACACCTCCCAGGTTCTCGGCTGCCCCAACAAGGTGATGAACAAGAAACCCGACACCCTGCCGTCGTTTATGAAACAGCGCGGCATGACGCGTATCCTTGTGGAGAAAAATGCCAGGCCTTGTCTGTATTTCGACCTGACATACGACAAAATAGCCGAAATCGTGAAAGATGTACCCGGCGTCAGTGTTGAATATATTGATTTCGACAAAGGCGAGGTCCCGGCCATTCAGGAACTCGCCGCATTGCTTGGCGTGCAAGAAAAAGGGGCCGCGCTGGTCACTGCCTATGAGGCCAAAGCCGCCAGGGCAAAGGAGGCGCTGCCGGAACAGGGGCTCGGCAAACGTGTGGTCGTTCTCTCGGGGGTATACTCGGAAGACGGCGGAACGAAGTTCACCCGGATCGAAGCTCCCGGAGGGTATACGGATACCTACATCCTTACGCCTCTTGGCTGCGTCAATGCCGCAGACGTCATGATCCAGGACACGAAGGACATCGACAAAGGTCATGTCACGGTCCGTGATCTTTCCTCTCTGATGAAGGCCAATCCGGACGTCATCGCCATAACCGGCGATGCCTACGCCGTGCAAAAAAATCTCAGCGACAACATCAAACGCCATCCGGAGATGGCGAAGATTCCCGCCCTAAAAAACGGCGCGGTCTACAGTCTGCCGTTCTACGCCAACAACGGGGTTCTGGAGTATCCGAACATCCTGCGGCAGTGGGCCGACGCCCTGAAGAACTGATGTCGCATTGGCACGGCTTTAAAATTGCTCGTCGGAAACGACACCACGCAAGAGGCGCTATGGAAGGCTCCCGGCCCAGGAACGGTCTGGGCCGGGGTCTGTACGGCAAGAGTGTCGCAAGCACACGGGATGTCTCATGCAAACGATAATGAAAATTATATTCAGAAGCAGGTTGTTTCCGGTCGCCGTACAAACCATGCTGCTCCTTGGCTCCGTGGCCGTGATCTGGTTTTCCATGGGGGTCGCGGCGCAGCCGGGAGTCAAGCCCAAACTCTTCGCGCAAACCCAGTTGGCCACGTTTCTCGTGTGGGGGATATGGCTTCCGCTGCTCATAGTGGTCACCGTTTTTTTCGGACGTATCTGGTGCGCGGTCTGCCCTTTGGAGCTTGTGCAAAAGACGGGAAGCCGATTTGGAAAAATGGTTTTTAAAAAAACATTCTCACTGCCGACGATATTGCGCAGTGGGATAACGGGCGTGCTCATCTATTCCGTCCTGCTGTATTCGGTCATCGCCATGCGACTCCCGCAGATACCCGGGAATCTGGCTACGCTTTTGATTTCTTTGGTTGCCTTTGCATTTCTTTCCGGAGTGTTTTTCGGCAACCGCACATTCTGCAATGCGCTGTGCCCGGCCTCCATGCTGCTTCGGGCTCTGGGTCGTCGGGGCATGATCAGGATTCGGAAAGACAGTGGCTCCCTCGGCGCACCATCCTCTGAGCCCGAACGCCATGGCGCACCAATGTGCCCAAGCCGCCTGAATCCGCGAAGGCTGAAGGATTCGTCCCCGTGCATCCTGTGTGCCCAATGCGTCAAGGCGGACCCGGCGTTGATTCCCACTGTGCGTCAAATGCCCGCGATCCCGGACGACGACTGGCAGGATTACGGATGGCCCGTCACGGTCCTGGCCTTTTTTCTCTCCGGGTTCGTCATCGAACACATGTTCCAGGTTTGGCCAACGGGAAACGCCTTTTTCATGACGCCGCCGAACGCCGCCAAGTTCGCCCTGAACCTGCAGGCCTTTTCCGGCGCCGTTGACGGCATCTGGTCCATGCTCGTGGTTCCGGGTGTCATCTGGCTTGCCGCGTGCGCCGCGTACCGGTTGACCCGGGGAGACGGCGGGTTTGGTGACGCGCTCAAAGCCTTGTCCCTGCCGGTCATGACCATCCTTACGGGTGCCCACGTCATTCTCTCCATGGAAAAGTTTTCCAAATGGAGCATCCATTTTCAGGCAGCCATCGGCAATTTCCAGGAACGCCTCGCCGCGCATCCTTTCCCTGATTTCTCTCTGATTTTCATGAGCGCCGTCGGAAAAGGGAAGCAGCCTGGGGCGATGGTGGAACCGATGTTATTTTCAAGGTCTATCATGTTTGCCGCGTCACTGCTTATGATCGTCGCATCCATGTATTCATGTATGGAAATGAAACAGAATAAGAATGGAAATGAATATGGATTGGTTGTGGCCATTGCTCTACTGTTCAGTATTTTCATCATTACACCGAAACTCACAGCTCTACTGTAGGCGTCATATCAATATTTGAGGGCTCCGAAACTGGACATGTTTCAGTTGGAAGCGTGGCATTGGCGCCGGAAATAAACCATATAAATTGGAGGAGGGAGGATGAAACGTTTGACCCTTGCCGTGGCGGCCATTTTGTTCCTGGGATGCCTCGCCAGCGCCCAGGCGGCCACCGAGGTGAAGATGACCGGTGATTTCCGTGTCTATGGCAACTGGTGGAGTGGCCGCAACTTCACCGGATGGAGAAACCAGTACAAGGAGAACATCGCCGCCGGAACCCGCACCGAAGACAACTTCGGCGTCATGCAGCGTTTCCGCCTGCGCACCGACTTCGTGGCCAACGAGGCCCTGAAGTTCCGCCTGGGCATCCGCGTGAACAACCAGTACTGGGGTCGCGGCACCCTGACCGCCGACGCCCCGGCCGTGGAGATTCAGGTCTATCAGGCCTTCCTGCAGTTCAAGTGGCCGGATACCGATATCCAGTTCACCATCGGCCAACAGCCCCTGGTCCTGCCTCAGAGCGGCTACTGGGATGGCTCCCTGCTGCACGATGGCCCGGCTGCGGCTCTGGTGGTCAAAGCCCCACTGATCCCGGACACCCTGAGCCTGCAGATCGGCTACAGCCGGTTCTACGACAACGGCCAGTGGGACGACACCACCGACCAGGTGGGCGACGAGTTGGATCTGTTCTTCCTGGCCCTGCCCATCACCCTGGACGGATTCAGCATCACCCCGTGGTCGGCCCTGGCCATCGCCGGGCGCTCCACCACATTTTCCCGAGAGACGGCCTGGAACCTGACCAGCGCCGGTTCCAACGGCATGTGGAGCTCCTCGGCGACCCAGCAGCGGGCTGCCAATCAGGCCGTGTATAACAGAGCCGTGGCCGCCGGACTTGTTCCGGCCTCCGTGAGGCCGACCTATACCCAGGCCTTCGCCCTGGCCAACCAGACCATCAGCAAAAACAAGATGTGGGAAAACAATCAGAACGCGTACTGGTGGCTCGGTGGGGCCATTGAGGTCGACGCCCTCGATCCCCTCAAGTTCTATGCCGACGTGATCTATGGCCAGGGGGCCATGGACGACCGCAGCTCCAGCCGACGCCACGGCTGGTTCATTGATGCGGCCGTCGAATACACGGGCTGGGATGTGCTGACTCCGTCCGTGTTCGGCTGGTGGAGCACCGGCGAGGACGGCGATTGGACCAACGGCAGCGAACGCATGCCGTATACCAAGTCCGGCTGGAACGGCGGGACTTCGTTTTTGTTCGACGGCGACCAGGATTTCAACGCCGACGGCAACATGTACATGAATCCCGTGGGAACCTGGGGGGTGGGCGTGTCGCTGAAGGACATTTCCTTCATCGAAAATCTGACTCATCGCCTGACCGTCGTCTACACCAGGGGCACCAACTCCTCCAAGGCCTTCCGGGCCATGAACTGGACCAACACGCTGGTCGCCGCCAACCCGACCGCCGTGTATATGACCGGCGCCTGGAACCAGGCCGCCTGGTACGGAACGAACTACTACTCTCCCAGCTACGGTTCGAACGGCCTGTTCATCATGGGCCGCGACCTGACCGTTGACGAACATGTGATCGGCGTCAGCTTCGACCATAAGTACATGATCTACCAGAATCTGGCGGCCATCATCGAGACCGGCTATGCCCACGGCTCGTTCCAGAAGAGCGTATGGGGGCCGCGCCTAGTCAACAAGGCCTCCGACGCCTGGCGCGTGGCCTTCGGTCTGCAGTACAAGTTTTAATCGTGTTTGATGGCCGGAGCCTGTATTCGCTCGAACTCATGGCCGCGTTGAACTTCGTCTACTATTGCATCGGCCTCCCGGACCCCAGATAGGCCGGAAAAACGCCATACGCCACAACAAAACGCCGCCTCAGGATACTCCGGGGGCGGCGTTTGCATGTGCATTCACGACAGGCGGCGGTTCATGGCTGCAACGCATCAGGCCATGATGGCCTGGGCCCGGTCGGTCTGGGCCGGGGACAGGTCGGCGGGAACCTTTTCCCGGCCGAGCTTTTTGCAGACCAGATATCTGGCGCATTTCGTATTGTCGCCGCGGCAGTATTTCTTTTTCATCATTTCGGCCATAGCGGGCATGTTGGCCATCTTGTCGTTGAAAAAAATACACTTGGCGATCATTTCGCAGTCGGCCATATGTTACCTCCAGGCTTCCAGATTTGTGAAATAAATAACACGATAAAAAGAGCTGTGCAAGGAGGAAGAGAAGAAAATGGTTCATCATCGGTACGAGGATCGTGTATGGGTGCTTCTATTGTCTATGAAATGAGTATGAATTTGTGTGGCTGCGTCGCGCATGCAGAACACGGTGCGCGGGCGTCACGCCCCAGACGGCGGCGGAAGGAAGGCGGCAAAAAGCTGCGGAAGGTGCGGGGATGGTGATGCGGTCGGCTGGATCAGCGGCCGGGTTCCAGGGTGCGCAGGCAGGTGCGCAGCATCAGTTCCCGCAGGATGACCCGTTCGTACTCCACATGGCCGCCCTCGGGAATCTGGTCCTCGACGTCGGCCAGGGCCCGTTCTACGAACTGGGTCTCCTCCCAGAAATCCAGGAGCTCGTCGTCGGCTAAGCCCTTTATCTGGTCTTCCAGGGGGAAATGCTCGGCATCAAGATAGAATCGGCCCATGGAGCGTCCTTCGGTGTGGCGTCCGGCGCACGGCGGCGGCCGGAGCGTGGCGGCGTCCGGGAAGGGAAAGCAGCGGAGCGCGCCGTGGTGATGGCCCCATGTAGCGGGTGTTTCCAAAATGCGCAAGCGCCGGGAGACGGCCGGGCCGGATCACTGTCCCGAATCCCCGGTTTGCTGCGGTATCGGGGTGCGGGGTTCGTATTCCATGCTCATCATGCCGTTTATGATCGCCCCCTCTTCGATGACGATGGACGGGGCGCAGATGTTGCCTTCCATGTGGGCGGTCTTGTTGAGCGTCACCCGGATCGAGGCCTCCACGTCGCCCGTGATGCGTCCGTTGGAGATGAGCGTGCCGACCCGGATGCGCCCTTCCACGAATCCCTCCTCGCCGAGCACCAAGGTGCCGTCGGAGGTGATGTCGCCGTTGACCCCGCCGTCGATGCGCACGGTGCCCTGGAAGTCGAACTGGCCGTTGTACTGGGTTCCGGCCCCCAGAAACGCGGTGATTTCGTCGTGGCGGATGGCTTTTTTCCGCGAGGATCGTCCAAACATGTTTCGGCCTCGTTGCAAGTGGGATGAAGCGGAACTGATCCTAGCCGACTCTTGCGGCAAAGGGAACCCATGTCCATGCGTCAGGAAAAACGGACGCAACGGCCGGGATGGATCAATCCGGCGTCGGCTCCAGGCCGGGATATCCGGCGCCCCCGGGCTTTTGTCCGTCTCCCGGTTCGGAAACCACCCGGATCTCCCGCTGGGGGAAGGGGATGGAGATGCCCTCTTCCCGAAAAATGCGGTCGATGAGAAAGCGTATTTCCGAGGCCGTGGACACGCCGTGGCCGACATCGGCGACCCAGAACATGAGCTTGAAGTCCAGGGAGCTTTCCCCGAAATTAATAAACTGCACCAGGGGAGCGGGGTCAGACAGCACCCGGGGGTGCTCGGCGGCCGCCCGGAAAAGCAGTTCCCGGACCTTTTCCGTGTCCGATCCGTAGGCCACGCCCACGGTCACCTCACGGCGCACCCGGGCGTCCTTGTGGGTCCAGTTGACGATCTGGCCGGTGATCAGGTCGGAGTTGGGCACGAAGATGGTGGCGTTGTCGAAGGTCTGGACCACGGTGTTGCGGATGTTCACCTTTTTGACCTGGCACCAGGTCTCGCCGAGCTGGATGGTGTCCCCGGCCTGGATGGAGCGGCCGAAAAGCAGGATCAGCCCGGAGATGAAGTTGTTGACGATGTTTTGCAGCCCAAAGCCGATGCCCACGCTCAAACCGCCGGCCACCACCGCCAGACTGGTGAAGTTCGCGCCCAGAAGAAAAAGCCCGGTCAGAACGTAAAGGCCCCAGGCCACATAGGTGGCTGAAACGGACAGCACGTCCAGGATGCCCTGGTCCCATTCCGGGCGAAGCCGGGCCGCCTCGGGCAGAAAGGACTTGAAGGCGGCCACGGCCGTGCGCGCCACATGGAAGCCCACCACCAAAAGGGCCAGCCGGCCGACGGAAAGTCCGATGTCCCGGTAGCCGACCTTGAAGTCGAGGATGTCGAAAAAGACCGTGCGCCCGCCAAGCTGGGTGCAAAACCAGTACAAGGCCAGAAAAAAAAGCCCCAGATGGATCAGGGGGGCCACCAGGCCGCCCACGACGCCACGGGCGAACAGGGACACGCCCGCCGCTTCGGCCCGGCCCAACCAGCGGGTGATGAGGCGACCGAGGCGCAGGCTGCATTGCAAAAAGGCCAGGGCCAAAAACCATCCGGAAATCACCAGATGCGACAGGTTGGCGTAGCCCACCACGGCGGCCAGGGCCAAAAGGGTGAATAGCCACCTGTCGGCCGTGGTCAGAAGCGCGATCAGGTCGGGGGTGTCGTCCCTCAGGGGGCGGCGGGCGACGGAGGCGGCCGAAAAAAGGAGCAGCGCCGTCCAGATGAGTTCGGAGTAGGGGCTGGGCAGCCCCAGCACCCGCAGCGCCAGACCGCAGGCGAACAGGAAAAACAGGTGGCGCAGGGGGTTTGGCGCGTCGTCGGCCCCGGGCTCGCCCAGAAAGACGGCCAGGAACCGGGAGACGGACAACAGGGCGGCGGCGAAAAAGATCTCGGCTGCAACGCTTAAGCCCTCGAACAACAGAAACGGCGAGGCCGCCGCCGCCCAGGCAAAGGCCAGCCCAAGTCCGGTGAATCGCAACACCCCGCGCAGTTTGAGCACCCCCGTCAACCCCGGGAAGCGCCGGATGATGCGCGCCGACAGCACTGATGCGGCCAAAAGCGCCACCAGGGCCAGGGCCGCCGGTTTGGCCAGCCCGTCCCAGGGGGACGTGTTTTGCTCCCCGGAGAAAAAGGAGCGGTAGGTTCCAAGGGAGGACAGCCACAGCTCCATCTTGAGCCCGGGTTCGGCCCAGGCGCTCGGGCCCAGCACGCTCGGCGCGGGATTGAGAAAAAAATCCTTCCAGGCCCCGGAGAAGCGTTCCCGGACGTTTTTCTCCATCTCCGCGATCCCGGTCTGAAGCCGCGTGGCCGGGCCAAGCTCGCGGTCCAGGGAACCCTTGACCCGGGTCAGGGCCTTTTTCACCCCGGCCACGTAGCGCTGGTAGTAGTCGATGGCCTGCCCCACCTCGCCTTCGGGCTTGTCCGCCGACTGCCGGGAAAACTCGCCTTCAAGGGTCTCGATCTGCTCGAAGATGCGGCCAAGCTCCTCGGTGGTGGCCCGAAACGGCTCCACCAGGGCGTCCCCCTGGCCGCGCAGGCGATCCAGGCCGTGCAGCACGGCCCGAAGCTCCCAGGGGTTTCCCGAGGTCAGGGAGGTGATCACCGTCAACTGGTCGCGCAGGGATTCCAATGCCCCAAGTTCGCTCCGGAAGTCGCGCAGCACACGGGGAAGCATCGTCTCCATGGACTTGAAGCGTGAGGCCTGGAGGATGAGCGCCTCCTGGTTTTTGCGCAAAACCAGTTTCCAGTCGTCGCCGTCTGCGGTCTGGGCCGTCACGGGACGAGGGGAGGCCGCCAGCAGGGCGAAGACCACGAAAAGGGCGGCGAAAAGGGGGCGGACGTGCCGGTGCATGGTCACGGGTCGGGCTACCGTTTGTCCATGGGCGTGTAGTCCCGCTGGTTGTTGCCAGTGTAGACCTGCCTGGGGCGGTGGATCTTCATCTCCGTGTCCTTCCATTCCTCGTGCCAGTGGGCGATGAAGCCGGGCATGTTGCCGATGGCGATCATCACTGGAAACATGGGCACGGGGATGTTGATGGCTTTGAGCAGCAGCCCGGAATAGAAATTGACGTTGGGGAAAAGCCGCCGTTCGAGGAAAAAGTCGTCGGAAAGGGCCTGGCCTTCGATGTCCAGGGCGATGTTGAACAGGGGGTCGCGCCGGGCCATGCCTGCGCTTAAGAGGTTCTCATAGGCCTTGCGGATGAGCAGAGCCCGGGGATCGTAGCACTTGTAGACCCGCTGCCCGAAGCCCATCAGCCGCCGTCGTCCGGCCTTGACCTCCTCCAGAAGCTCCGGCGTCGTGATGCGGCCGCCGCGCACCTCTTCGAGCATCTCCATGACCCCGACCCCGGCTCCGCCGTGCAGCCGCCCCCACAGGGCGCAGATGGCGGCCGAGATGGAGGCGAACAGGTTGGCCTGGGACGAGCCGACCATGCGCACCGTGGCGCAGGAGGTGTCCAGGCCGTGGTCGGCATGGGCGATGAAAAAAAGCGACAGGGCCCGCACGATGGGCGCAGGCGGCTCGTAGAGCCGAAACGGCACGGAGAACATCATGTGCAGGAAGTTGCGGCAATAGTCCATGTGCGGGTTGGGATACATCAGCGGCAGCCCGTCGGCCGTGCGGAAGCTGAAGGCCGCGATGGTGCGCACCTTGCTCATGATCTTGGCCGCCGCCAGGCGGTATTCGGCGTCGGTGCGGATGTTGAGAAGCTCCGGATAATAGCTGCCCAGGGCGTTGATCATGGCCGAGAGGATGGCCATGGGCTGCCCCAGCGGCGGAAAGCCGTCCAGGTGTTTGAGAAGGCCCTCGTGCAACAATTCCTGGTCGCGCAGCATGCCCCGAAATTCCGCCAGCTCGTCCCGGGCCGGAAGCTCCCCGAACATGAGCAGCATGGCCGTTTCCACGAACGAGGCCCGTTCGGCCAGTTGCTCCAGGGGATAGCCCCGGTAGCGCAGGAGGCCGCGTTCGCCGTCGATGTGGGTGATGCTCGACTTGCAGGCCCCGGTGTTGGCGAAACCCGGATCGAAGGTGATCCAGCCGGTTTTGGCGCGCAGGGAGGTGACGTCGATGCCGCAGTCGCCTTCGGTGCTGCGGATAAGCGGCAGATCGACGGTCTTGCCGTCGTAGGAGAGGGTGGCCAGGGGCTCTTTCATCGTGGGTGCATCCTGTGGGCATGGAGTGAAAACAACAATAATTCTATGCCATGCCGTGCATATTGTCCACTCGCCGGGTGTCGCGCTGTGGCGGGAACGCGCCCCGGACGGGGCCTGGAGCGCATCTGGCGGCCGGAATCCGAGGCCTTCGGGTGCGCCAGCCATGGTCTGGAGCCGCCGAAAGCGGGGCGCCCCGGGAGGCGTTTTCCGTCCCGGGCGGCATGGGCCTGTTGCGCGCCGGGCCCCGGGCGTTTACATACCCCCTGTTGATCCACCCGCGTCCACATCGCCACCGCCCAAAGGAGCGCAACCGCCCATGCCGACCACGCCAGATCACGACGCCACTGAGGCCTACGTCTTCCCCCCCTTGCCGCTGGAAGGCCTCGACGCGCCCCTTTTTTCCCATCTGGACCGGGCCGCCGCCGAGCATCCCAAGCGCACGGCCATCCTTTTCCACAACGCCCGGGTCTCCTACGCCAAGCTTCTGCGCCTGGCCGAGACCGGGGCGGCGGCCCTGCGCCAGGCGGGGCTCAAAAAGGGCGACCGGGTGGCGGTCATGCTTCCCAACTCCCCCCAGGCCATCATCACCTACTTCGCCGTGCTCAAGGCCGGGGGGGTGTGCGTCATGGTCAACCCCCTGTACATGGACTTCGAACTGCGCCATCAGCTGGCCGACAGCGGCGCGAAGATGCTGGTCATCCTGGATCTCTTATGGGCCAGGCATCGCACGCTGGTGCGCGAACTCGGGCTGTCCCGGGTCTTCGTCACCCGCTTAAGCGACGGCCTGCGGTTCCCCTTGAACTTCCTTTTCTACCTGAAGATGCGCCGGGAGGGGAAACGGCCGCCCATCGGCGTGGACAACTGCACGGTCTTTGCCTGGCGGACTCTTTTTACGGGCAAGGCCCGCGTCAGCGCCACGGACCTCGATCCCGGCGTCGATCTGGCCGTGTTGCAATATACCGGCGGCACCACGGGGCAGGCCAAGGGGGCCATGCTCACCCACAGAAATCTCATGGCCAACGTGCGGCAGTGCCACACGGTGCTGCGTGAGGTGGGGATCACTTCCGAGGTGTTTTTGGGGCTTTTGCCCTATTTCCATATCTACGGGCTCACCGTGTGCGTCAATTTCGCCGTGGCCTGCGCCGCGACCATGGTCCCCCTCGCCCGGTTCATCCCGGCCCAGACCATAAAAATCATCGCCAAGACGCGGCCCACCATCTTTCCCGGCGCGCCAGCGGTCTATGCCGCGCTTTTGCGCCAAAAGGACGCGGCCAGGGAGACCCTGGGCAGCATCCGCTACTGCGTGTCCGGCTCGGCCCCCATGTCCGCAGAGCTCTTCGAGCGGTTCACGGCCGCAACCGGGGCCAAGATCCTGGAGGGCTACGGCCTGACCGAGGCCTCGCCCATCACCCACGTCAATCCCCTGGAGGCCCGGCGCAAGCCCGGCTCCATCGGCCTGCCCTTTCCCGGCGCCGAGGCCCGAATCGTGGACATGGAGACCGGGACCATGGAGCTTGGGACCGGGGAGCAGGGGGAACTGGCCGTGCGGGGGCCGCAGGTCATGGCCGGATACTGGAACCGGCCCGAGGACACGGCGCAGGTGTTGCGGGACGGCTGGCTGTTGACCGGAGATGTGGCCATTCGGGACGAGCAGGGCTATTATTTCATCCTGGATCGCAAAAAAGACCTCATCCTGTGCGGCGGCTTCAACGTCTATCCCAGGGAGATCGAGGAGGCGCTCATGCACCATCCGGCGGTCAAGGAGGCCTGCGCCGTGGGGGTGACCCATCCCTCCCGGGGCGAGGCGGTGAAGGTCTATGTGGTGGCTGAACCGGAACAAAACCCGTCCAAGGCCGAACTCCTAGCCTATCTGCGGGAGCGTCTGGCTGGCTACAAGGTGCCGAAATACTTGGAGTTTCGCGAGGAGCTGCCAAAGACCGCAGTGGGCAAGATGCTGCGCCGGGTGCTGCGCGACGAGGGGGGCGCGACGGCCTCCGGGAATTCCGGGTCAGGCGGGGACGACCGGAAATCCTGACGTCGTCGGCTGACGATCGGCCCGAGACCGTGACGGGATTCCAAAGGGTGAAACCCTTTGGCCGCCGGAGGCCTCTCCACGACCGCCTCACCTTCGAGAGGGGACTCAGCCCGCGAGTTCCGACAGCGCCTTTTCGATGCCTGCGGCATCGAGGCCGAGCGTTTCCCGCAGGGTCTTTTGCGGCCCCTGGGTGACGAAGGCGTCGGGCAGCCCCAGGCGTTTGACCGTCAACCCGGCCAGGGCGTCCCGGTCGGCCAGAAACTCCAGGACCGCCGAGCCAAATCCCCCGGCCAGGGCGTTTTCCTCCACCACCAGCAGCTTTTTGCACGTCACGACAAGCTCCAGAATTTCCGTTTCCGGCAGGGGCTTGATGAACCGGGCATTGAGCACGGCCACGGTCTTCCCCGTGGCGGCGCAGTAAGCCTTGGCGGCGACCAGGCAGGGATGGACCCGGCTGCCGATGGCGATGACGGCCGCGTCGGTCCCCTGGCGCACCAACTCCCCCTGGCCGAGGGGAATGGACGCCGGGCGCAGGTCCGGCTTGGCCCCGACCCCCACGCCGCGCGGGTAGCGGATGGCCGCCGGGCCGTCGTGGGCCAGGGCCGTGATGAGCATGCGGGCAAGCTCGGCCTCGTCTTTGGGGGCCATGAGCACCAGGTTCGGGATGTGGCGCAGGTACGACAGGTCGAAGGCCCCATGGTGAGTGGGGCCGTCCTCGCCCACCAGCCCCCCCCGGTCCAGGCAAAAGGTCACGGGCAGGTTTTGCAGGCACACGTCGTGGACGATCTGATCATAAGAACGCTGCATAAACGTGGAATAGATGGCCACTACGGGGCGGTAGCCCTGGGTGGCCAGACCGGCGGCGAAGGTCACGGCGTGCTGCTCGCAGATGCCCACGTCCACGAACTGTTCGGGCAGTTTTTCGGCGAAGGCTGAAAGCCCCGTGCCCTCGGGCATGGCGGCGGTGATGGCGATGATGCGGGGGTCGGTGCGGGCCTTCTGGAAGAGGGTGTTGCCGAAGACCTCGGTGTAGGTGGCCGGGGCGGCCGTGGGCCCGGCCTCGGACAGTCCGGTCTCGGGCTCGAAGCAGCCCACGCCGTGGAAATAGGTGGGGTTGGACTCGGCCGGGACGTAGCCCTTGCCCTTTTTGGTGAGCACGTGGACCAACACCGGGCCGTCGATGTTTTTGATCTCCTCGAAGACCTGGCTCATGCGCTCCACGTCGTGGCCGTCGATGGGCCCCAGATAGTTGAAGCGGAAGGCCTCAAAAAGCATCCCCGGGGTGAAAAAGCTTTTAAACGACTCCTCGCCCCGGCGCACGTAGCCCATGAGATCCTGGCCGTAGGGCAGGGACTTGATCCAGCCCTCCATGTCCTTTTTCAGGCGCAGCACCCAGCGGTGGGACAGCTTGCGGCTTAAAAAGAGCGACAAGGCCCCCACGTTTTTGGCGATGGACATCTCGTTGTCGTTTAAGACCACGATCAGTCTGCCGCCCCAACCCCCGGCCTGGTTTAAGCCCTCGTAGGCCAGCCCTGCGGTCATGGAGCCGTCGCCGATGACCGAGATGACGTGGTGGTCCTTTTTGTCCAGATCCCGGGCCATGGCCATGCCCAGGGCGGCGGAGATGGAGGTGCTGGAATGGCCCACCCCGAAGTGGTCGTAGGGGCTTTCGCTACGTTTGGGAAAGCCGCTTATGCCGCCGAAGGTGCGCAGCGTGTGGAACGACTCCAGGCGTCCGGTGAGGATCTTGTAGGCGTAGGCCTGATGCCCCACGTCCCACACGATTTTGTCCTTGGCCGGATTGAAGGCCCGCAAAAGGGCCAGGGTCAGCTCCACCACCCCCAGGGACGGGGCCAGGTGCCCGCCGTTCATGGACACGGTGGAGATGATGACCTGGCGGATTTCCCGGGCCAGGCAGGCCATGTCTTCGGGGGAAAGCGCGGCCACCTTCCCGGGGTCGGCAAGGGTGGTCAGTATCCGAAGCGATTGCTGTTCAAAGTCCGACATCATGTCTCCCGGCGCGATACGCCAATCCAGTGCTACGAAACGCGGGTCACCACATAGCGGGCCAGTTCGCCCAGAAACCGCGCCGACTCCCCGTCGTAAACCGATACCGCGCGCACCGCCGCATCCGCCTCGGCCAGGGCCATCTCCCGGCTGCGGTCAAGCCCCGCCAGGGAGGGAAAGGTGGTTTTGCCCATGGCCTGGTCGCTGCCCACGGGTTTGCCGATGGCGGATTCGTCGCCCACCACGTCCAGGATGTCGTCGGCGATCTGGAAGGCCGCGCCCAGGCTTTGGCCGTAGCGGGCGGCCCGGTCCACGTCGTCCGGCGGGGCCTGGGCCAGGATGGCCCCGCACACGCAGGCGGCCCGGATCAGCGCCCCGGTTTTTTTGGCCTGCATGCCCGCCACCTGGGCCAGAGTCACGCCGGAAACGGCGGTATAGTCCATGTCCAGCATCTGGCCGCCCACCATCCCAGCGCTTCCGGCGGCGAAGGCGGCCTCGGCCAGGGCCGTGAGCACCGCTTTTTCCGGGACCGCCGGGGCCGTCTCGGCCATGACCCCGAAGGCCTCGGTCAACAGGGCGTCCCCGGCCAGGATGGCCTGGGCCTCGCCGTAGGCCTTGTGGCAGGAGGCCCGCCCCCGGCGCAGGTCGTCGTCGTCCATGGCCGGCAGATCGTCGTGGATGAGCGAATAGGTATGGATCAGCTCGAAGGCGGCGGCGAACGGCAGAACCTTTCTGGGCAGCAGGCCGTGCAGCTCGGCGAAGGCCAGGCACAGGGCCGGACGCAGCCGTTTGCCCCCGGCCAGCAGGCTGTATTCCATGGGGGCGATCAGGGTCTCGGGGGTTCCAGCCTCGCGCAGCCGCCTGCCGAAGCGGTCGCGCAGATAGTCGGCGGTCAAGGCGGCATAGGCCGCCAGTCTGTCTTTAACCCACATCCGCGTCGCCTCCCGGCCCTTCCGGGGCGTCCTCGACCCCGGGCTCGACGGCAAAGGGCGTAACACCGCCCTGGGGGCCGCCCATGGCCAGGGAAATCTCCATCTTGGCGTCGTCGAGCCGCTTGCGGCAGGACGCGGCCAGGGCCATGCCTTCCTTGAAAAGGGTCACGCCCTTGTCCAGGGGCGCGTCCCCGGATTCCAGCCTGGCCACCACGGCCTCCAGGCGCTCCAGGGTCTTTTCGAACGATTCCTGCCTGACGCTCATCTCCGGCCTCCCCCGCGCTCCGGTTCCCGGGCGGGACACGGTGCGGCGCCGTCCGCCGCCTCCGTCACCTCGGCCCGGATCGTTCCCTCATACACCATGACCTCTATCTTGTCGCCTTTTGCCGCGTCCACGGCCCGGCGCAGGAATTTGCCCGTGCGGATAAGGGTGGTCAGGCTGTAGCCCCGGGCCAGGGGGGCCATGGGGTCGAGCCCGGCCAGCCGCAGTTCGGCGTCCCGCAGGGCGCGTTCCCTGTCCCGGACGATCCGCTCCATGGCGGCCTCCAGGCGTTGCGACAGCCGGGCCGTCCGGTCCCGGGCGAGATCCGCATCCAGCCTGCCGCCCGGGCCCACGGTTCGGTCCAGGCGGTCCCGCAGCCGTGCAAGCCGACGCCCGGCATCCTCGGCCAGGGCGGTTCAACAGGAGCTGGCCAAGGCCAAAAAGAATGCGGCCGAGCTCAACGAC
>NZ_JAZHDB010000128.1:0-3604 GCF_036584575.1 Desulfolutivibrio sp. | reverse complement strand
TGACCGCCGTCAGCGCCGTGGTCTGCGGCGTGCTCACGGTCATCGGCGCGGGAATCTTTTTATGGCTGAGAAGCATGGGAGGAAAATGAACGTGTTGACCGCCGTCAGCGTCGAGGAGATCGCCAAGCTCAATCCGGAACTGTCCCTGGCGGATATCCTGGGGATTTTGCAGTGGGTCGGGCCGTCGACCCGGGTGCATTGAACGGCCATGGGATTTGCGCCGGATATCAGGGACCGGGAGGTGGGGCTCACCGGCCGACAGGAGCGTTTCGTCCAGGAATATCTTGTGGACTTAAACGCCACCCGGGCCGCCGAACGGGCCGGATACAGCCGCAAGGCCGCCCCATCCACCGGGGCCCGCCTGAAAAATACGCCCCGGGTCAAGGACCGCATCGAGGCGGCCATGGCCGAACGCATCGAACGCACCAGGATTCGCCAGGACCGGGTGGTCATGGAACTGGCCCGGCTGGCCTTCTCGGACATCTGCGAATTTGCGGATTGGGACGAGGGCGGCGTGCGCATCCGGGACTCGGCGGGTATGGGGCCTGGCCAGTCGGCCTGCATCGCCGAGATTGTGGAGACGCCTGGCAAGGACGGCCGCAAGCTGCGGGTGAAGCTGCACGGCAAGACCCGGGCGCTTGAGGTGTTGTGCCGCCACCTGGGACTTTTCGAGAAGGCCCCGCGTCAGGCGGAAGGGGCGGTGATCCGGGTGGTCACCCACATTCCCGAGCCGGATTGGGACGGGGCGGACCCGCCCGGGGAGGCGGATGCGGCCTGCGAACCCGGCGCGGCCCCGTCTGCGGCGGCGCCACTCCGGGAGCAGGGGTAGGCATGCCCCGCCGCAAAAGCGACGGCCCCGCATGCGACCTCCCGGAAGCGGAGGCGGCTCGGGCCGTGGAGGCCGAGGTGGATTACCGGCCTCAGCCCAAGCAGGCCCTGTTGCACCGGGTGCGGGCCAACGAGATTTTATTTGGCGGAGCGGCAGGCCCGGGCAAGAGCCATGCCTTGCGGTTCGAGGGGTTGGCCTGGTGTCTGCGCATCTCGGGGCTTCAGACCTACCTGTTCCGGCGCACTACGCCGGAGCTTGAAAAAAACCATATCCTTCCCTCCATGGCCCAGTTCCCCGGCACGCTCGGGCGGTACGTCTCCGCCCGGCGGGCCTGGGAATTTCGCAACGGATCGCGGCTTTTTTTCTGTTCCTGCCAATCGGATCGGGACGTCTTCCGCTACCAGGGGACGGAGATCCATCTGCTTTTGGTGGATGAACTCACGGCCCTGACGGAGTTCCAATACGACTACCTGCGCGGCCGGGTGCGCTGCTCCCTGCCTGTCCCGGAAAACTACCGATGCCGCATTCCGGGGGTGGTGTGCGCCTCCAACCCCGGGGGCGTGGGGCACGGGTTCGTCAAGTCCCGCTGGGTGGATTTCTCCCCGCCCTGCGTCCCCAGACGCGCCCCGAAAAACCAGGGCGGCATGATGCGCTGCCACATCCCGGCCCGGCTTTCGGACAACGCCATCCTGGCCCGGCGCGACCCGGACTACGTCCACCGCCTGGACGCCCTGCCCGAGCCCCTGCGCAGCGCCTACAAGGATGGCCGTTGGGACGTCTTTTTCGGTCAGGCCTTCGCCTTCTCCCGTGCGTTACATGTTGTGGCGCCGCGTCCGGTGCCGGATGAGGCCCCGCTGTACATGAGCTTCGACTGGGGCTACGGCGCGCCCTTTTCCGTGGGCTGGTGGTGGGTGGACGCCGACGGCAGGCTCTATCGCTTCGCCGAATGGTACGGCTTCACCGGAACCCCGGGACAGGGACTGCGCATGACCGACCCCCTCATCGCCCAGGGCATCCGTGACCGCGAACATCGCATGGGCGTCGCCGCCCGCACGATCCTGCGCCTGGCCGGGCCGGACTGCTTCGCCAAAAAGCCCGATTACCGAGGGGGCGGCCAGGGGCCCAGCACGGCCGAGGAGTTCGCCCGGCACGGGGTGTTCCTGGCCCCCGGCGATCCTTCGCGTCGGCTCAAGATCAGGCAGTTTCACGAACGCCTGCGGCCGTGCGGCGACATGCCCCCCATGCTCCAGGTCTACGACACCTGCGAGCAGTTTCTGCGCACCATTCCGCTTTTGACGGCCGACCGGCACAACGTGGAGGACATCGACACCACCGGCGAGGACCACATCTACGACGAGGCCTGCCACGTTTGCATGGCCCGGCCCCTGGCCCTTTGCGCGGCAAGGCCTGCGACCGAATCCGGCCGCATCATCGAGACCCTTCTGGCCCCTGTGGACGAGGGCCGGGAGGACACCCCCCACCAGGACACGGAGGAGCCATGACCACCTCGACCCTTTCCCTGCCGGACGTGTTGGCCCTTTTGGCCCTGTATGTGGCAACGGCCCTGGTCTTTTTGCTCACGGGCCGGCGGTTTGGCCGGGAACACGCCGGTCGGGCCATGTTCGAGCGTCCCCTCTCGGAAGCTCCCCATGAGGCAGCGGACGCAGACCAGACCGACCCCTGGGACGCGGCCATGCATGGCCATCCGGTTCTCCATCCGGCCTCGGCCGATGCCCGGGAGGGGGGCATGGCCTTCTTCGCCTCCCGAGGACGCCCGGCCCAGGCTGGCGAACGGGAGGGGCACCCGCGGATGGATAATTTATATACGACCTAAGAATATTCCCGGCGAACACGTCAAAAAGAAGATCTGTCTTCATTTTTATTAATAAAAAACAGTATGTTGTCTCACAGCAAGATGTATAATTTTTATACGCGAACAGCCGAATTGGCATGTATTTATGCACAAAAAGGGGCCCGGGAAAAACAAATGAATTTGATAACATCCTAAAATAAAAGAAAAATCGTGCGTGGCACGGTCCATGCTTTAGTACTAGGCATGGCGACGCCGCAGGCCATGGTGGTTTTCCCTCTTCACCGTGATCCGGGTCGCCCCAATCCCTAGGAGGATCGTTCCATGAACGCACGCATTTTCAAGATGGCCCTTATGACCGCTCTCCTCGTGTTGGCTGCTTCCCTTCCGGCCTTGGCCAGAGGCCCCGGCGGCCCTGGCGGTCCTGGCGGATACGGCGGACCCGGGGGCTGCCCCGGGGCCATGTCCCAGCTTCCCCCTGAACAGCAGGCCGCCTACCAGAAGCTTGTCCAGGAGCATGTGGCCAAGATTGCGCCCATCCGGGCCGCGCTTCAGGTCAAAAAGGCCGAGCTCAACGTGGTGACCCTCGATCCCAAGGCCGACCAGGCCAAGATTGCCGGACTGGCCAAGGAGATTGGGGCGATCAAGGGACAGATGGCCGAAGAAGGCGCGACCTTCCGGGTCAAGATGATTAAGGAATTCGGGACGATGGCCATGGGCGGCTGCGGTGGTCCCGGCATGGGTGGCGGTCGCGGTCCCGGCATGGGTCGCGGTCCCGGAAACGGACCCGGCTGCGGCGGAATGTAGCCGTATACAAAATCTTGGGCCGGGTTTTCTCTTTCCCCCCGGCCCTGATGCGTAACCCCCCCGGGGGCAGACCCCGGGTTCGGATTACATACAGACCCTCTCACCTCCTTAACGTGAAACACCCCCTCCTCATCCTGTGCGCCGACGGCGGAAGCTCT
>NZ_JAZHDB010000127.1:0-3676 GCF_036584575.1 Desulfolutivibrio sp. | reverse complement strand
CACTCAGCCAGTCCAGGATAGACCGTCAGGTCCTGGCTGCCCTGCGGACTCGGGGGCCTGGGCGGCGGCGCTGGAATCGCCGGTCGCAGGCTGCGCGGCCGAGGCCGCAGGACGGGAGGGCTTCGGACGCGACGTGGGTGCGTTGCGGGAGGCGGCAGGCTCCTTCACCGGGACATCCGACAGATCCGAGGCAGCCACCCAGCCCGTGATGCGGCCTTCGTCCATGGAGATGCGGGAGAAGGCGCTTTTAGTCTCAAGAACCGTGACGCGGACGTTGGGGCCGGCCGAAACCACCGCCCGCGCCGTGGTGGTGGGTTCGATCCGGACCACGGTGTGGCTTTTGGTGTAGGCCACGTTGTCCAGGCCCGTCCCGCGAACCGACTTGTTGCATCCGCACAGGACGAAAAGGGCCAGGACGAAGACCGCCGGGAACAGGGAGCGGAGGAAAAAAGGATGGGTCATGTGGGCCTCCATGTGGGATGTCGCCTGAATTGTTCCACGCCTGGGTCGAAGTTGCAAGGTCCGGGCGGGCCATGCCCCGGTCATGACGCCACGGCGCGCCCCAGGCGGCGGGCCGCATCGGCATAGACGTCCGCCCCCCGGTGTTCCACGGCCCCGGCATACAGACTGCCCACGATACGGCAGTTGAGGCTGTCCTTCAGGGTACGGCGCACGAGCCCGGTGGCCTCGTCGCAAAACCGGCGCAGAAGCGGCGGCACGATACCCGAAACCACGATGATCGCCGCCGTACGTTTTTTGGCGGTGCGCGGCACGGGGCAGCCGCGCACGGTCAGCACCCGGCCCGTGGGTTTGGCGAACGTCCAGCAGATGCGCTCCAAAAAGGCCATGGCCAGGGACGTGACGTGCCCCATGTGAACCGGAGTGGCGAAGATCAGGGCGTCGGCGCGGGCCAGATCGTCCAAAAGGGGCGTCATGTCGTCATGCTGGACACAGGGGGCATAGGGCACGGCCTCCAGGTTGTCCCGGCAGGCCAGACAATTGCGGCACGGCCCGATGCGCACGTCTCCCAGACGGATTTTTTGGATGCTGGCCTCGGGGTTCGCTTCGAGGGCGCCGGAAATGGCCTGGTCGGCCAGTTGGTCCGTGGCCCGGCCCGGCCGGGGACTGCCCATGATCGCCAGGATATGCATGGCCTGCCTCCAACGTGAACGTGCGGATGGGAGGACAGCATAGCAGAGGCGCGCCGTCGTGGGAATCCGGCCCGGGGCGGATTCTTTCTTTCGCGGGCGGCCTGCGGCCGCCGGGCGACCGTCAGCCCGATTGCCAGGCCGGGAAGGCCAGGTCCGCAAATCCCCGGGCCGTCGGGTTGTCCGGCCGGATGGCCAGGGCCAGCCGGACCATGGGCAGGGCGGGGAATCCGTGTTCTTCGGAGAGGACGGCGTGGTCCGGGGCCAGGGCGCTGGCGGGCAGGGCCGCTATCCCGAGCCCGGCCGAGACGGCGGCCCGGACATTTTCATAGGACGCGCTGGCATAGGCGAAATGGAAAGGCTTCCCGGCCGTCTCCAGGGCCCGGACGGCGGCGCGGCGGTAGGCGCAGCCGGGTGGGAAGCCCGCCAGGGGCACGGCGGCGAACCGGTCCAGGCGCATCGGCCGACGCGACGCCCAGCACAGGGGCTCGGATCGGACATCGCGACCGTCTCCCGCCGGGCCGTCGTCCGGTTCCACGCGCTTGAACAGGGCCAGATCCAGGGCCCTGTCCGCGAACAACTCCCGGATGTGGGCCGACAGGGCCGAGGTGGTCTCGATGCGCAGCCCCGGGTTGCGCTCCAGGAGCCGGGCGATGACGCCGTGGATGTCGGCCACGGGAAAATCGTCGGGCACGCCCAGGCGGAAAAGCCCCGAAAGTTCCGGCCGCCCCACGGTGTCCGCCGCCTCCCGGGCCCGGGCCAGGATGTCCCGGGCGGCGTCGAAAAACCGCCGTCCCTGGTCGGTCAGCCCCAAATACCGGCCGTGGCGGCGCTCCACAAGGCGGCAATCGAGGATATCCTCCAGCTTGCGCAGGCTCTGGGTCACGGCCGACTGGGTGCGCCCCAGGGCCTCGCCCGCCCGCTGAAAGCCGCCGAGGTCCACCAGGGTCACCAGGGTCCGCAGGTGCTCCAGGGTCAGCCGCCGATCCCCGGTGAGCCCGGTGAGCCCGGAGAGGCCGGTGAGGTCGGGTGTGGACGCGGCCATGCCGTTCTCCCTTCAATATAAGTTTGATTTCATATTGTCGCTTCATAATTCATTTTACGCGGATTTCCAATCCCCCTAAGGATGTGCCCACGCGCCAGGGCGACCGGCCGCCGGTTTCATGCGGGACGGCAGGCGGATCGTTTCGGCGCAAAGGGAGGATCGCGCGATGCCGCGTCTGATGCTGTATCCCCTGGTGGCGCTTTTTAGCGCCGTGTGGAGCTCGGCCTTTATCGCCGGAAAGATCGGCACGGCCCTTCTCGACCCGTATTCGCTCCTGGCCTGGCGATTCGGCCTCACGGCCCTGGCCCTTTCGCCCCTGGTCCTGGCCCGGGGGCGGGCGGGACAAACCGGGGACATCCGGGCCGGGCTTGTGCTCGGGCTTTTGTACAACGCCCTGTACCTGGGACTGACGTTCACGGCCCTGGTCTCGGTTTCGGCCACGCTGGTCATCCTCATCGTGAGCTGCGCCCCCTTCGCCACGGCCCTTTTCGCCGCCGCCGCAGGGCAGGAGCGCCTTGATGTAGGCAAACTGCTGGGCGTCGCGGCGGGGTTTGGCGGGGTGGCGGTCATCGCCCTGGGCCAGCCCATGACCAGGGTCACGGCCCTGGGGGTGGGGTGCGCATGCCTTGGCATGCTGGCCTTCAGCCTGGGGACGGTACTGTATCGCGGCCGGGCCGTGGCCGGGGACGCCGTGGGCATCAATTTCTGGCAGTCGGTGGCGGGATGTGCGGCCATGATTCCGTTGTGCCTGGTCTTCGGTCGGCCGGGGGCGGCCGCGACCCCGGAACTGGCCGCCGCCGTGGCCTATCTGGCCCTGGTGGTGGGCGTGGGCGGCATGGGACTGTGGTTTCTCTTGATCCGGGTCAGCGGGGCGGCCACGGCCTCGGCCTATCATCTGCTCAATCCCATTTTCGGGCTGTTTTTTTCCCATCTCCTCCTGGGCGCGGCCATCACCGCCAGGGACGTGGCCGGGGTGGGCCTGATCTGCCTGGGGTTGGCCGTGGCGACCCGCCGGGCGGCGCAACCCGCAAGGCAGTGAGCCGGGCGAAATCCCTGTGCGGACCCGTGGCGACATCCGGCCCGTTTCCGGGTAACATGCCGCCGAACGAGGCGTGATGGTCACGCCCCAAACGCAAAGGATGCCCCATGCCCCGTCGACATGCCGCGCCGCGCAACCCATGGCGCATGGCCTTATTTACCGTCCTGGCGCTTTTTTTCGCCGTGTCCTGCGACAGGGGCGAGGCGCCGCAAAACGGCTCCGTCTTTCAAAAGGAACTGGACGCCCTGCCCGCGGAGGCCATGGACACGGGGCCGCCCGCCCTGCGCGACAGCCTGGAGGTTCCTGTGCCGGGCATGGTGACCATGGTGGACCTGGGGGCGGATTCCTGCATGCCCTGCCGGATGATGGCCCCGGTCCTGGACAAGGTGGCCCGGGACTACCGGGACAAGGCGGCGGTGGTCTACATCGACCTGGGCAGGCATC
>NZ_JAZHDB010000126.1:0-3630 GCF_036584575.1 Desulfolutivibrio sp. | reverse complement strand
CTGGCACTCTCGCCACAAGAGTGCCAGACAGGGGACGTCATGCCGCTTCTCGAACGCGAACGACAGGTGCTGACCACCATCGTCGAATCCTACATCGCCGACGCCGCACCCGTGGGGTCGCGCACCGTAGCCAAAAAAAGCGGCCTGAACCTGTCCCCGGCCTCCATCCGCAACATCATGGCCGACCTGACCGAGCAGGGCTACCTGGAGCAGCCCCACGCCTCGGCCGGGCGCATTCCCTCGGCCCAGGCCTTTCGGCTCTACATCAACGAGGTCATGCGCCTGCGGCCCCTGGCCGAGTCCCAGAAAAACAGGATCACCACGCTTCTTGGGTCCGCCGGTCCGGAACTCGGGGACATCCTGCGCCAGGTGTCGCGCATCCTGTCCGGCCATTCCCTCCAGGTCAGCCTGGTCATCGCCCCCCGCCACGCCGACGCGCGCTGGAAGCGCATCGAATTCACCCTGATCAAGCCCGGCCTGGTCATGACCATCCTGATCCTCCAGGGCGGCATGGTCCTGGACCGGCTCCTGGAGACCAGCCCGGACATCACCGCCGACGATCTGGCCGCCTCGGCCAACTACTTGAATCACCTGTTCGGCGAGATGACCGTGTCCGAGGTGCGGACCAAGCTTTTGGCCGAATTGCGCAAGGCCGAGAGCCAGTTCGGCGAACTGTACCGCCGGGCCCTGACCCTGGCCGCCGAGGCCTTCGCCCCGGAGTCGGCGCGGGAGCTTTTCGTGGACGGCACGGCCAATATCGTCAACCAGCCGGAATTTTCCGATGTCGGGCGCATGGGCGAGCTGTTGCGGGTTTTGGAAAATCGCACCAAGCTTTTGGAGCTTTTGGACAAAAGCATGGACGAATTCAAAACCGTGTTTATCTTGGGCGAGGAGTCGGAGCTTGAGTCCTTCCGGGATCTCGGGTCCATTTCCACCCCCTACGGCCCAAGCGACCACCCCCTGGGGGCGCTTGGGGTCATCGGCCCGGTGCGCATGGATTATGCGCGGCTGGCCCCGGTCCTCAATTATACGGCCCGGGTTTTGACCAGGATGCTTGACCGGCGGTTTTGACCGCCTGGGTTTTCGGGGGATTCCCCCGGGGACGGATTTTTCGGCCCGGGACTTCGCCAGACGGAGTGTCGGGCCACACGTTCGTCGAAATCACGTGAAGGAGCATGTCCGGCATGGAGCACAACGAGGAAAAAAATCGCATGGATGCCCCCCCGGCGGATGGCGCGGGCGACTCCGCCGCCGTGGACCCGGTTCAGGAATTGGCCCGGTGCCGCGAGGAGCTGGCGGCCGAGAGCGACCGGCGGCTGTATATCCTGGCCGAGTCCGAGAATCTCAAAAAGCGGCTGGTCAAGGAGAAGGAGGAGTACTTCAAGTACGCCACCGAGAACATCGTCTCCGAGCTTTTGCCGGTATTGGACAATCTCGACCTGGCCCTTCTGCACGGTCGGGGCAATGCGGGCTGCAAGGATCTGGTCATGGGCGTGGAGATGACCCGCAAGGTGTTCGTGGACATCCTTTCCCGGCATGGAGTGGAGGAGTTCGGCGCCTCCGGCGAGGAGTTCAATCCCGAGCATCACGAGGCCGTGGGGATGGAAGAGTCCCCGGAAGTGGCGGAAAACCACGTCAGCCGGGTGCTGCAGAGGGGGTACCGTTTGCGCGGCAGGCTTTTGCGGCCGGCCAAGGTCATGGTGCGGCAGGGATAAATCGCGAAAAGGCCCCTTTACTGCGGGCCACGCGGACTTATACTTCACAATTGTTCGGGTGCGGCGGCAAAGCGGCCGTGTCTGGCGGAAAGAAGAAAGAGGGAGGACAGTATGGGCAAAATCATCGGGATCGACCTCGGGACGACCAACTCGTGTGTGTACGTCATGGAGGGGAAAGATCCGAAATGCATATCCAACCCTGAAGGCGGCCGCACCACCCCGTCGGTGGTGGCCTTCACCAAGGAACGTCTGGTGGGCGAGATCGCCAAGCGGCAGTCCATCACCAACCCCGAGCGGACTGTGTTCGCCATCAAGCGCCTCATGGGCCGCCGTTTCGACGCCCCCGAGGTGCAGAAGTGGCTGACGCACTGCCCTTACCGCATCGTGGAAGGGCAAAACGGCGACGCCAGCGTGGAGATCGAGGGCAAGAAATATTCGCCCGCCGAGATCTCGGCCATGATTCTGCAGAAGCTCAAAAAGGACGCCGAGACCTACCTGGGCGAGACCGTCACCGAGGCGGTCATCACCGTCCCGGCTTATTTCAACGACTCCCAGCGTCAGGCCACCAAGGACGCCGGGCGCATCGCCGGGCTTGAGGTCAAGCGCATCATCAACGAGCCCACGGCGGCGTCTTTGGCTTACGGTTTCGACAGAAAGGCCAACGAAAAGATCGCCGTGTTCGACCTGGGCGGCGGCACCTTCGACATCTCCATCCTGGAGGTGGGCGACAACGTGGTGGAGGTCCGGGCCACCAACGGCGACACCTTCCTGGGCGGCGAGGATTTCGACCACCGGGTCATCACCTTCCTGGTGGACGAGTTCCGCAAGGAAAGCGGCATCGACCTCGCGGCCGACCGCATGGCCCTGCAGCGCCTGAAAGAGGCCGCCGAAAAGGCCAAGAAAGAGCTGTCCACGTCCATGGAGACCGAGGTCAATCTGCCGTTCATCACCGCCGACGCCTCGGGCCCCAAGCACATGATGATCAAGCTCAGCCGCGGCAAGCTGGAGTCGCTGGTCCACGACCTGGTGCAGCGCACCGTCGAGCCCTGCCGCAAGGCCCTGGCCGATGCGGGCTTGAAGACCACGGAAATCGACGAGGTGGTGCTCGTCGGCGGCATGACCCGCATGCCGCTGGTGCAAAAGTCCGTGCAGGAGTTTTTCGGCAAGGAGCCCAACCGGTCGGTGAACCCCGACGAGGTGGTGGCCATGGGTGCGGCCATCCAGGGCGGCATCCTGGCTGGCGACGTCAAAGACGTGCTGCTCCTCGACGTCACGCCCCTGTCGCTTGGCATCGAGACCCTGGGCGGGGTGTTCACCAAGCTCATTGAGCGCAACACCACCATCCCCACCCGCAAAAGCCAGGTCTTCACCACGGCGGCGGACAACCAGCCCTCGGTGTCCATCCACGTGCTCCAGGGCGAGCGGCCCATGGCCACGGACAACATGACGCTGGGGCGTTTCGAGCTGACCGGCATCCCGCCCGCATCGCGCGGCGTGCCCCAGGTCGAGGTGGCGTTTGACATCGACGCCAACGGCATCGTCAACGTGTCGGCCAAGGATCTGGGCACGGGCAAGGAGCAGTCCATCCGCATCACCGCCTCCTCGGGCCTGTCCGAGTCGGAGATCCAGCGGCTGGTCAAGGACGCCGAGTCCCACGCCGAGGAAGACAAGAAGAAGCAAAAGCTCATCGAGGTCAGAAACCAGGCCGATACGCTGATCTACACCACGGAGAAGTCCGTGGCCGACCTTGGGGAAAAGATCGACCCGGTCGTGCGCGGCGAGATCGAGGCCAAGGTGAATCACGTCAAGGAAGTGCTTAAAGGCGACGACCCCGACGCCATCAAAAAGGCCACGGACGAACTGGCCCAGGCCGCGCACAAGCTGGCTGAACAGCTCTACCAGCAAAAAGCCGACG
>NZ_JAZHDB010000125.1:0-3655 GCF_036584575.1 Desulfolutivibrio sp. | reverse complement strand
ATGATCCGTCTCCTCCCGCGCCGCAGCGCGTCAGTTTTCCGGGATGACCACCGGACATCCCCTGATCCACTCGATGCATACGGGCACGCCGTAGGCCTCGCCGATGACCTCGGACGACAGGCCCTCCCGGTCGCACACGGACAGCACCCGGCCTTTTTTCAGAAACAGGAATCGATCCGCAAAGCGCAGGGCCGCCGACAGGTCGTGCATGGTCATGACCACGCCGACCCCGTGGCCTTGGGCCACCTCGCGCACCAGATTTAAAATCTCCATCTGGTTTTTGAGATCCAGGCTGCTGGTGGGTTCGTCCAAGAGCAGCACCGAGGGCTCCTGCACCAGGGCCCGGGCGATGCACACCTTCTGGAGCTCGCCGCCGCTCATGCGGTCCAGGTTGCGCAGGGCCAGTTCCTCCAGCCCCAGACGGCGGATGGCCGCATCCACCACCCGCAAGTCCTCCTGGCGCACGGCAAAGCGCAGGTGCGGCACACGCCCGAGCAGGATGGCGTCGAAGGCCGTGAGCCTGCCGGCCTCGGAGCGTTGGGGCACGTATCCCATGGTCTGGGCGATCTGCCGGGCGGACATGTGCAGGATGTCCGCGTCCTCCACCAGGACCGCCCCGCCCCGGGCCGGGAGCATGGCGTTTAGGGTGCGCAAAAGCGTGGTCTTGCCCACGCCGTTTGGCCCCAAAACGGCCAGGATCTCCCCCGGCTCAAGCTCGAAGGCCACCTGGGAGAGCACCAGACGGTCCCGGTAGCCGACATCCAAGTCCCTGGCGCAGAGTTTCATTTCTTTCGCCTCCCGAGAAGCAGGGCGATAAAGGTGGGCGCTCCCAGAAAGGCCGTGAGCACCGAAACCGGCAAGACGCTCGGGGCGATGACCAGCCGGGCCGCCGTGTCCGAGGCCACAAGCAGCACCGCGCCCAAAATGCAGGACAGGGGGAGAAGAAACCGGTGGTCGTCGCCCACGGCCCACCGGGCCAGATGCGGGCACACCAGCCCCACGAAGCCGATGACCCCCAAAAAGGCCACCACCGTGGCCGTTAAAAGCGAGGCCAGGAGCATGCCCGCCAGCCGCAGCCGGGCCACCCGCACGCCAAGGCCCCGGGCGGTCTCGTCTCCGGCGTCGATGGCGTTTAAGTTGAGCCGGTTCCGGTAGAAAAAGCCGATGACCGGAAGCGACACCACGGCCATGAACGCCAGGGTGTTCCATTTGGCCCGGGCCACGTCCCCGAAGGTCCAGAAGACCATGGCCGCCAACTGCCGGTCGTCGGCGAAATACTGTAAAAACATGGTCCCGGCCGTGAAAAGCGCGCCCATGGCCACGCCGGTTAAGACCATGACCTCGGGGCTGGCCCCGCGCAGGCGCGACACCCCGACCACGATGAGCGCCGCCACCAGACAGAAGGCGAAGGCCATGCCCGTGGTCAGGTAGGGGTTTAAGATGGTGACCGCCCCCTCCTGACTGCTGGTCATCAGCCCGCTGCCCAGGATGATGACCGAAAAGGCCGCCCCGAAGGCCGCCGCGTGGGAGATGCCCAGGGTGAACGGCGACCCCAGGGGGTTGCGCAGGATGGACTGCATGGCCGCCCCGGCCGCCGACAGGGCCATGCCCGCCAGGGCGGCGGCCAGGGATTGGGGCAGGCGGATGGACAAGACGATGATCTGGTCCCGGGGGCTGGCCGCCTTGCCCAAAAAGGCCGCCAGGACGTCCAAGGGCGGCACGTTGACCGGCCCAAGCGACACCGAGGCCACAAAAAGGATCGCCAGGATCACGCAGGCCAGGCACACGATGAGCCGCTTGCGGCCCACATGGGCCAGATAGGCCTCGGGAATCCGGCCCTCTCCGAAATGCATGCCCCCGCCCCGCTACTTCAGGGGCAGGGGTTTGAAGGCCATGTTCCCGAAGGCCCCGGTCATCTGGGAGAAGACCGGCTTGCCCACCAGGAAGGTATAGATCTCGTCGGCCTTGGCCGCCGGGTCCACATCGGTGAACTTGTCCGGATTGACGGTCTTGCCGATGAAATAGGCGTCGGCCAGGATGGAGCCGAAATTGATGGAATACCAGTTGTAGGGCAAAAGGCCGTAGACCTTTCCCGAGGCCTTGGCGGACAGGCCGCCGTAGACCGGGTCGGTTTTTATCTCGTACAGGCCGCCCGCGCTCTCGCCCATCTGGGCCGTAGCCAGATCGATGAACAGGAATTCCGGGTTCCAGACCACGAGCTTTTCCTTGGCCACCACGGCGTGGTCCAGGTTTTCCCCGGCCTCGCGGGCCACGTTTTGGCACCCGGCCAGCACGAAGGGCTGGTAACCGGGTTCCGTGGACAAAAGCCCGTGTGGTCCCTTCTTGGCGATGCCGCCCACGAAGCAGGTCTTGCGCCCGGCCTCGGGGATGTCCTTCACCCGGGACGCAAGGTCGGCCGAGGTCTTGTCGAAAAAGGCGATGACCGCTTCGGCCCGGCCCTTTTTGCCCGTGATGTCGCCCATCGTGCGCAGGGCGGCGTAGAGGGCGGCCTTGTTCTTGCCCAGGTCGCCGTAGTCCATGACCACCACCGGGATGCCGGTCTTGTCCTGGAGGGCCTGGGGATCATGGCCCATGGTTCCGTAGGTTTTGAGGATGACCTGGGGGGCGGGGTTTAAGGCGGCGATGAGTTCGGGGTTGTCGTGGCCGCGAAACTCCCCGAAAATCGGCATGGCCTTGAACTGGGGATTGGCCAGGGCGTAGGGCCGGGCGTCGAAGCCCGAGCGCCGGGTCTCGATGTCGTCCACGGCCACGGCCAGATCCTGGGCCTGGAGGTAGGTCAGAAGCCGCAGGCAGCCGGAGCCGGAGCAGATGAGCCGTTCGACCTTGGTTGGAACCTCCACGGTACGGCCCAGAGAGTCGGTGACGGGACGCGTGTCGGCGGCGTGCGCCGGGTTGGAGACAAGGCCGATCAGGCAGGCCAGGACCAGGGCCGTTGCAAGGGGGGAGCATTTCATGGGGCATACCTCGGGAATGTGTCGATGATCGTGGTATATATTATGTAATGAAGTAACACGCAAAATTTACGACAGGGAACTTTTTTTGTCAAAGCGCAGGACAACTGATTGATCTTGGTCCGTGATGGAAAAACGGAAATCGGCGTCTGGCGTCAGGAGGCGTCACGAGTTGGAGAAACCGGGCGGCATGCGCCGGTCGCCGGGCACAGGGGGAGTCCCGGGCGCATGTCGCGCGGATTGAAGGCAGGGGGGCGCTCCCGAGGATGAGGTGCACGACGCCCTCGCAGGCCGCGCCGCGCCCCTCGAAGAATGCGGTGATATCTTTAAAAAAGAAGCATTCTAAACGGTTGTCCTGGGTGTTCAGGGACGCCGATATCGAGGCTACGACAAGAGCAGATCAGGAGACGGCCGGATCGCGGGGAAGGGAGACGGCCCCGGTGGGGCAGGCCCGCAGGCAGGCGCCGCAACCGATGCACAGCGATCTGTCGACATGCGCCTTCCCGGCCTGCAGGGAGAGGGCCCCCGTGGGGCAGCTGTCCAGGCAGGCGCCGCAGCCCGTGCAGACGGTCCTGTCGATGACCGCCTGTGGGCGGCGTCGCGTTTTGGCCTCGGGGACACCGCCCGAACGCGGGGGCCTGGCCGCAGGCGGCCGGATCGCCGACGGCGCTGGGATGGCGGGC
>NZ_JAZHDB010000124.1:0-3720 GCF_036584575.1 Desulfolutivibrio sp. | reverse complement strand
GAATAACAAAACCGGCTTGCCAACTTAGGTACATGACGGCGACCCCGCTGCCGATCGGCGCCAATGCGGCGCTGAGCGCCACGGACGCGCTGATGAGGGCGAACGACGTCGCCATTTGGGCGCGGCTGAAATTATCAGTGATGTACCCAAGAACCGCCGGGACACATAGCCCGGCGCCTACGCCGATCAACGTGCGGGCGACGTAGTTGAAAAAGAGGATGTTCGTGCTGACGCTCGCGAGCGCCTCTGCCAGAACCACAATGGCCAGTCCGATGACCAGGAGTTTTCGCCAGCCGAACGCACCGCCCAGAATGCCCGCAGCGACCATGACCGGGGCGCTGATCAGCGGATAGATGAGGTTGGCTATCTGCAAATCGGCTACATTCGCGTGCAGGCTTTTTGCTATAGCGGACATGGCGTTGGTAAGCAGTATATTGTCAGCCACGAGCCCAATCTGCGTCAAGGCTAAAAAAGCCATCAGAACGCCCCAGGATCCTTTTACGCCCGATTGTATCTGCTCGGACATTCCCCTTACCTCATTGTATTCATATTGTTTTTGGCGTCATGCGTCTCGAGCATAGGGAAATAACCGTGGCGGCATTCGTTGCCACAGCGCTTGTCGAAAGCGAGCTCCGGCGCGAACCCAAGGCCTCTCCCGTTCGTTGCGGAACGATGGACAGTCTTCTCATCCATCGCCCCGCAACGAGCGACCCTTGCTTTACTTCGAACCGGAGTCAAAAACCTTGCGCCCGCTGATCCAGGTTGCAAGAACTTTTGGGTTGTCTTTGGAAAGTTCCGATGGCGGCGCGGAGTACAAGTCTTTCTCGTAGATCACCATGTCGGCTTTTTTGCCGGGATAGAGCGCGCCGCAATCGTCTCTTCCGGTGGTGGCGGCGCTGCCCTGGGTCAGACCGGCGATGATATCCTGCATGGCGAGCGGCGTGCGGGACGCCCCGCCTCCGACCATGGCGATATTCATGATCTTCGTGGGCGCGCTCAATTCAAGAGGAGACACGCCGAAATCCGTGCTCATTCCCACCGACACGCCCGCGTCGATCATTTCCTTGACGGGATAGGACGCATTGTTCGCGTCGCCGTAATACCGTTCCAACCCCGCCTCAGCCTGCCAGAACCCCGGCTGCATGGTCGCGACGACCTTGCCGCCGAAGGTGGTGATGCGCTTGATCTGGTCGGGGCGAGGAAAGGCCAGGTGAATGAGGGTGTGCATGCATCGCAATCCGCCGGTTTTTGCCGCGCTGGCCGCAAGGGCATCCAGGATCGCGTCCAGAGCCTTGTCGCCCTGTATATGGTAGTGGCAGTTTAGTCCCACTTCCTCCAGGCGGACGATAATGCGGTTGATGTTCTGGCTTTTCCCCATGGAATCGTCGGCTGCGACCGTGTGCAACCCGTGGTCGCCTTTGGCGTTCTCCCAGGTGGTCCAGGCCTGCCCGGCCGTATAGGCGCCGTCGATGAAGAGCTTGTTTCCTATGAAACGTACAAGGTCCGTGTCCTTTCCCCGCTCCTCGAGACCGCCATCGAGATCGTCCAACCCGAAGAAAGTGTAGTTGTAATTCACGCGTAACGGCAGGATGCCTTTTCGCTCCATCTCCCGGCACATATCCGCATGATTGACGCGGCCGATGGGCGCACCCATAAGGTCCACGATGGCCGTATACCCCATAGAAGCCCAGGCATTCATGAATTTGAGGGTTCCGGGAAGAATGATCTCTTCGGTGAAAAGCGGGAGGAGCGGGTTTCCGGCCAGGGTCATGGCTTCTTCGCGCAGCATGCCCGTGGGCTTGCCATCCTGGACCACGACTTTCCCGCCGGAGGGAATCGGCGTGGCGGCGGTGATGCCCGCCTTTGCCATGGCTGCGGAATTGACGAGCATGTTATGGCCGAGATCGTCTACGATAAGGGCGATGCGGTCGCCGGTTACGGCGTCAAGCCTGGCCAGATCAGCCAGTGACCAAGCGTCGTAGTCCGTCACCGTGAACGCTCCGCCGAAAAAAGGTGCGTCGCCAGGATGGTGGGCCATGGCCTCGGCCACTGCCTTTGCGATCCTCTCCGAGGTATCCTTGCCGCGCAGGTCTGCGCCGCTGAACATGAGGGCCGATTCGACCAAGTGGACATGGCTGTCGCAAAACCCGGGATACGCGGCGGCGCCAGCCAGATCGACGACTTCGGCGTCCCTGTGTTCGGACTGGTTGACGTTTACTGCTGCGACGAGGCCGTCCTTAACAAGCATGTTGTCCACACGGCGGACGGCGTCCTGATAGATGTCGCCATTGATGAAAAGTTTTTGTAACGTCTGTTCGTTCATGGGGAGACCTCCTGAAGGTCGTGTACAGCACCCGTCTTCCTAGCCACAAGTTTTTTCTTACGCCACCCTCGCCTCCTGTTCTCCTTTGGTACTGAAATTCTAAAAAATCTATATCCAGGAAAACCTGATCCGCCTCAGATTCCCCTCGTCGTGCGAGGCGGCCGTCCTGAAAAAGTCCCTTCCGCCCGCCCGGCATGGCGCGGTTATCGCCCCCGCCCGGCATGGCGCGGATTCGCCCCCACGCGCCGTTGACTTTCGCCCCCGGTATCCTACAACGGGACGCACGCCGTTGCGAAGGGAGATCGGGCGATGGACGAAACAACCAGGATTTTCGTGGCCGGACGCCGGGGCATGGTGGGCAGCGCCTGCTGGCGGGCCTTGACTCGGGCGGGCTTCACCAACCTTCTCGGCCCCACCTCGGCCGAACTCGACCTCACCCGCCAGGCCGATGTGGAGGCCTTTTTCCGGGACAATCGGCCCCAGGCCGTGATCCTGGCCGCCGCCCGGGTGGGCGGCATCCTGGCCAACGCCACCTTCCCGGCCGACTTTCTCACGACCAATCTGGCCATCCAGACCAACGTCATCGACACTGCGCGGCAATGCGGCGTGCGCCATCTGGTCTTTCTGGGGTCGTCGTGCATCTATCCCAAGTTCGCGCCCCAGCCCATCCGCGAAAACGCCCTGCTCACCGGACCGCTTGAGCCCACCAACGAGGCCTACGCCCTGGCCAAGATCGCCGGGGTGCGCCTGTGCCACTTCATCAACCGGCAGTACGACACCGTCTACTGGCAGCTCATGCCCACCAACCTCTACGGCGAATTCGACTCCTTCGACCTGCAAAACAGCCACGTCCTTCCCGCGCTCATGCGCAAGTTCCATCTGGCCGCCCTGGCGAAAAAGGGCGACACGGCAGGCATCGCCCGGGACGTGGCCCGCTTCGGCCCCCTGCCGGACGACATCCGGGACGGACTCGGCCTCAGTCGCGACGGCGCAACCGTCGATCCCGCCCGGGTCAGGGTGGTTCTGTGGGGCACGGGCACGCCGCGGCGGGAATTTATGCATGTGGATGATCTGGCCGCAGCCGTCCTGCATGTGCTGTCCCTGGACGACGTGCCGGCGGAGTTGGTCAACGTGGGCTGCGGCCACGACCTGCGCATTGCGGAGCTGGCCGAAATGGTGCGCCGCATGTCCGACTACGACGGCGAGATCGTCTGGGATACCTCAAAACCCGACGGCACGCCGCAAAAGCTCCTGGACGTGTCGCGCCTGGAGGGGCTGGGCTTCACCGCGTCCATCTCCTTAGGCGACGGCCTGCGCCGGGCCTATGACTGGTATCTGCGGGAATCGGGGCTGCCGCCCCGTACCCCGCCCGGGGGAAATCATTTCCCCCGGACCCC
>NZ_JAZHDB010000123.1:0-18937 GCF_036584575.1 Desulfolutivibrio sp. | reverse complement strand
TTGTCTTCCCGGTTGTAGAGCTTGTTGAACCACAGCGCTCCTTCTTCAAGGGGCGCTACCTTGCTGATGAGCACGGCTGGCCGCCGCCCGCCAGGCCGCCCGGGCCGGGTTCGGGGTGTGCCTGCACTTCGACCCCATCGTGCCCCACCCCGGCTGGGAGGCGGGCTACGCCGCAACCGTGGACATGATCGCCTCGTTTCTGCGGCCCAAGGACATCGTCTACATCAGCCTGGGCTCGTTGCGCTTTCTGCCCGATCTGCCCGCCGGACTGGCCGCTGCGGGCATCCTCCCGGACTATTACCTCAATGAATTCGTGACGGACCTGGATGGGAAAAGGCGCCTGGCGCGGCCCCTGCGGGTGCGCCAGCTTCGCCATGTGGCCGGGCTTTTGCGAAAATGCGGACTTGCGGGAAAACTCTATTTGTGTATGGAATCCGACGAAGTGTGGAAAGCGGTGTTCGGCACGACCCCGGGCGGCTTCGGCGGTCTGGCGAGGCGGCTCATGGAACAGGCCTTTGCCAAAAGGCGCGGCGAACCATGATCGATTACAGCGAGATTCTCCCCCGGCTGGAAAAGGCCTTGGGGACGCGCTATCGCGATAACCCGGACATCCTGAATGTCCCGGGAACGTCCGTGGCCTGCAAGGTGGACCCCTTCGCCTACGTGGCCCCGCGACCGGCCTTTGTGGCTTTTTTGGCCAAATGGGCCGGAACGCCCCTGGCGGTGACCGAAGAAACCCTGGTGCGTACGGGAAATCTTCTGGTGGACGCCGCCCATGCCCGCCTGGACGGTCCCGTGGCCATCCTGACGGACGGCTCGCCCCGGATCATGCGCATGCCGCTCGATGTCGTTCCAGCCTCCTTCATCGACCGGGCCGTGATGCTCTACGGCGGCGAGCAAGGCCCGCTCCCGGTCTCCAGGCTACGCGTACACCGCTCGGAGAAGGCCCGGATCGACGCCTTTTTCTCGGGCAAGACCCCGCTTTTGGACGTGGCCTACGCCGCCCCTGGCGGTGATGGCGTGGACATGCTTTGACAGGCGCCCGGCATTTCGATTGACTCCCACGATTCCCTGCGGACCCCAAGGAGGTTTCTCCGTGAAACGTATGCTTTTCGTGCTTCCGATCCTGACCCTGTTTTTGGCTTCCTGCTCCGGCTTCAATCTGTTCGGCGGCGACGAGCCCCCACCCCCGCCCGAGTCCATTGAGATTGTGGATTTCGGCATCTATGACGGCAACACCCTGACGCTTCAGACCGAATCCGTGCCCAAAAAGCTCGGCACCACCTTCGGGTTCCGCTTCCAGGTCAAAAAGCCCGAAGGCGGGCAGGCCGCCATCCGCATCATCACCACCTCGCCGGGCATGATCAACCCGGCCAAAAAAGAGGTGGAGTTCAAGACCGAAACCACCGACACCGTGCAGGTGGGCGCCCAGTACAACTGCATCTTCACCTTCGAGCAGGAATGGGAAATGGTCAGCGGGGACTGGACCCTGGAGGTTGCGGCCGAGGACGGCTCCACGGCGAAAAAGACCTTCCAGGTCTACAATCCGCAATAAGCGTCGCGTCCGGAGCGCGCCCGCACATCGGCCGCCCCCGGCGGGAGCGGCCGATGTGCGGATGCGCCCGATCCGCCATCCCTTCGAAAATCCCGCCGCCACGGGCGCTTGAGGGACAGCTTGACGCCTGCGCCTGCCGAAAGGTAGGAATGCGCGGCCTTGTGGCGTGTGGCATGGGCTGCGGCGCCTGGCCGGATACGCCCTCTTTTTTCGTCAACCTCCCGGCACGGACGGCATACCGCCATGGATACGATGCAAAAGCCCCCCAAGGGCTCGTTTTGGACAAAGGCCACCACGGCCCAGGCCCGGGATACGGGCATGGCCATGGTGCTCATCTGTCTTTTGTTCGCCTGGATCGGCGGCTACCGGGCCATGCTGCCCACGGCCATCCTGGTCCTTTTGGTGAACATGATCTGCCCCGGGGTCTACAAACCCCTGGCCCGGGTCTGGTTCGGCCTGTCCCACGTGCTGGGCACGGTCATGTCCAAGGTCATCCTCTCCCTGGCCTTTTTCCTGGTGCTCACCCCCATGGGACTTTTGCGCAAGGCCCTGGGCAAGGACAGCCTGCATGTGGCCTGCTGGAAGAAGGGCACGGAGTCGGTGTTCCGGGTCCGCGACCACACCTTTACGGCCGCCGACATCGAGCAGCCCTTTTGACGGCCCGGCCGCCTCGCCGCCTGGGCCAAAGTCCCGCCGCTCCAGCCGGATGCGCCGGGCGACCGTTTTATTGACCATTTGACGACACTCCCGCGCCGCCCTTGTACTTACGCGCCGCGCGGACATCCGGAGGCCATATGGAATTTTTGCGTGAACTGTGGGGCTTTTTGCGGGTCAGGAAAAAATTCTGGCTTTTGCCCATCATCCTGACCCTGTTGCTTTTCGGCGCGCTGGTGGTTTTGACCAGCGGTTCGGCCGTGGCCCCGTTCATCTATACCCTGTTCTAACGGCGGCGCCAAAAAAAGCCAGTATCTCGCTTTTTAAGGACGCCATGCGTGCAGACGCAGCATCATCATAGAAAATACTGACGTATTTTCAGGGACATCAGCCCGGACGCCCCATGCCCGAATACATCCTTGGCATCTCCGCCTACTACCACGACAGCGCCGCCGCGCTTTTGCGCGACGGCCATATCGTGGCTGCGGCCCACGAAGAGCGGTTCACCCGCAAAAAACACGACCCGGCCTTCCCGGCCAAGGCCGGGGCCTATGTCCTGGCCGAGGCCGGAATCAGCCTGCCCGAGGTGGCGGCCGTGGTCTTTTACGACAAGCCCTACCTCAAGTTCGAGCGGCTGCTTGAGACCTACCACGGGTTCGCGCCCAAGGGACTGCCGAGCTTTCTGTCGGCCATCCCGGTATGGATCAAGGAAAAGCTCTTCATGCGCAAGATGCTGCGCGAGGAGTTGGCCAAGCTTGGGCCCGGCAAGCCGCGCATCCTTTTCCCCGAACACCACCTGTCCCATGCCGCCAGCGCCTTCTACCCCTCGCCGTTTGACGAGGCCGCCATCCTCACCGTGGACGGCGTGGGCGAATGGGCCACCACGGCCATCGCCCACGGCAAGGGCAAGGACATCACGTTTTTGCGCGAGTTGGACTTCCCCCACTCCCTGGGACTTCTCTATTCCGCCTTCACCTACTACTGCGGCTTCAAGGTCAATTCCGGGGAATACAAGCTCATGGGCCTGGCCCCCTACGGCATCGAGGGCGGCGCCCGCGTCGAGGGCTACAGGAAGGCCATCCTGGACGAGATCGTGGACCTGCGCAGCGACGGGTCCATGCTGCTCAACATGGACTTTTTCAACTACGCCACGGGCCTGACCATGACCCGCGACGCCAAATGGGAGGCGGCGTTCTCCCTGCCGCGCCGCGAGCCCGAAAGCGAGCTCGGCCAGGAGCACATGGACCTGGCCCTGGCCATTCAGCAGGTCACGGAGGAGGCGGTCCTGCGCCTGGCCAAGACCGCCCGAGACCTGACCGGCTGCCGCCATCTGACCATGGCCGGGGGCGTGGCCTTAAACTGCGTGGCCAACGGCAAGCTTCTGCGCTCGGGCCTTTTCGACGACATCTGGATCCAGCCCGCCGCAGGCGACGCTGGCGGCGCCGTAGGCGCGGCCATGGCCGCCTGGCACATCTGGATGGGCAAGGACCGCACCCCCCTGCCCAAGGGCGCCCTGGACCGCATGCGCGGCTCCTACCTCGGCCCCAAATTCACCACGGCCGACGTCAAGCGCCTGGCCAAACGCCGCCAAGCCCCCTTCACCCGCTTCGAGGATTTCGACGCCCTGTGCGACACGGTCTGCGCCCATCTGGCCGCCGGACACGCCGTGGGCTGGTTTCAGGGGCGCATGGAATACGGCCCCCGGGCCCTGGGCGGGCGCAGCATCCTGGGCGATCCGCGCCATCCCGAGATGCAGAAAAAACTCAACCTGAAGATCAAATATCGCGAGGGGTTCCGGCCTTTCGCCCCCTCGGTCCTGGCCGAGAAGGTTTCGGAGTGCTTCGAACTGGACCGGCCGTCGCCCTACATGCTCCTGGTGGCCCCGGTGGCCGAGGCCCTGCGCAAGCCCCTGCCCGAGGGCTATTTCCAAAAGCCCATGCTCGAGAGGCTCTACGTTGAGCGGTCCACCCTTCCGGCCATCACCCATGTGGACTTCTCGGCCCGGGTGCAGACCGTGCATCGCCAGACCAACGAACGCTACTGGCGGCTCATCTCCCGCTTCAACGAACGCGAGGGCTGCCCCGTGGTGGTCAACACCAGCTTCAACGTGCGCGGCGAACCCATCGTGTGCACCCCCGAGGACGCCTACCGCTGCTTCATGCGCACGGAGATGGACCATCTGGTCATCGGGGACTGCCTGTTCAGTAAGGCCGACCAGCCCGCCTGGGCCGAGACCGAAGACTGGCGCGACGAATACGAACTGGATTGAGGCCCGCGCCGCTACGCCCGGAGGTCGCATGTTCCGCCCCCTTTTCCGGCCCTTTTTGCGCCCCCTTTCCAGGCTGACGCCTGTCGCCTTGGTCCTGGCCGTCATGCTGACAGGCCTGCCCGCCCCGGCCGCCGCCTTCGACGAACAGGTCGTGATGGAGTGCGCCTTCGTGCGGGCTCTGTCCATGGCCACCTGCAAGCCGCCCGAGGAATTCCAGTTCATGGGCGTGCGCGACGGCGTCTACGTCTACAACGTCCACTTCGGGTCGAGATTCACCGAGTTCTACATCCAGGTGAACGAAAATCTGGCCATCATCACCAGCAAGGCCTGGCACGGCCGCATGGCCTCGGCCGAGATCATCCGCGACTACACCAACGGCTGCATCGACCTGGACATGAAACCGGCCCCCTGCTCGCCGCTCAAAAACGCCCGCTGCTGCGGCAAATAGCCGTCCCCCGCCGTCCCATGACCACGGCCCGCCCACAGGCCCCTTCCCGGGTGTTTCGACCCCGGCCCCCAGGCCTCCCGGCCTGCTCCCGGGTGTTTCGACCCCGGCCCGTCGGCCCGCAGGCCCCGTCCGAAGCGCCATGACCCAGCATCAGGGCCTGGCCGGAAGCGACTTCCAGGCCGCCTATCTGGCCGTGCGCCGCCTGGCGGACATCACCCGTCTGCACCCGGCCGAGGTCACGCCGGATTCCGTGGCCGCCCTGGCCGATTTGTTGGCCCAGGCCCCCCACGCCTCCCAGACCCAGGCCTGGTTCCTGTACCGTGATGCGGCGGCCGTCCTTTTGGATCTGTGCCGCAACGTCCCGGACCCGGAGTTGGCGGCCCGGGCCTTTGCGGGCGTGGAGACGGCCCTGGCCCGGCCCGGCAAGCCGCGCATGGCCGCCGCCGACGCCGTGGGGGAACTGCCCCTGGCCGTTTCCGGCCCCCAGGTGGCCGGGCCAGACGGCGCCTGTCCCGTGGACCCATCCCAGGCCCGGGATATCGGCTGGACGGCGCTGCTTCGCCTGGCCGACGCGCGCGGTACGGACGAGACGGACGACACCCCGGCCTGCGACGGCGACGCCATCCCGTCCCGGGCCGGGCGGACCCTGATCATGCCCCTTTCCGGCGCAGGGCGGGTCATGGCCGTAAAATTCCTGCGCCGGGGGGAGTCTGCGGCCGGGCTGGCCCTGGAGGCAGCCTGGATGGAGCATCTGGCCGCCGAGGCCCGGGACATGCCCGCGCCCTTCCACGTGCCCCGGCCCATGCGGGTGGCCGGGCAGGCGGTCTTTCGGGTCGCGGACGCCCCCCTGGCCCGGGTAGGCCTCGATCCCTCCTCCCTGGCCGGTGGGCTGGCCATGGCCTATGTGGCCCGGGCCGACTATTTCCGCTATCCCAATGAGCATGGGCCGCAAGGCGGCCTCGACGGCCGGGAGCTTTTGGCGGTGCTTGGGCAAAACGCCCTGCTGTTCGGCCGTTTGAGCGCCCGGGGCATCGTGCATACCGCCCCCATCCCGCTTTTCCACAACCGGGTGCAGCGTGAGCGGCGTTCCGACGAGGGCCTCTACGACTGGCGGCGCATGGGCCGCCTGGACCAATGGCTGGCCTCCACGCGGTTCCCCAACTTCGGCATAACCGGCCTGCGCGACTTCGAGCACTTCGTGTCCCATGCCGGGCCCACCAGGCCGCTTTTCAAGTGCATGGGGGACCATCTGCTGGGGCTTTTGCTGGTGACCGGGAGCTATTTCCGGTTCAAGGAGCCCACGCGGGTGGGACTCTCCGGCGACGGCCAGCCGGTGGACGCCCGGGAGCTGTTCGACCCGGCGCTTCTGGCCGAGGCCCTGACGATGATCTACGGCGCGTATTACGAGGGCTTTACCGGCCGCCCCCCGGCCGGGGAACTACCCTTCGACCGCGACGGACTGGCGGCGCGGCTCATCGAAGAGATGGGGGTGGACCGGCACATGGTGGAGATGCTGCGGGTGGCGGATCAGGAGGCCATGAGCGATGCGGCGTTCGTGGAGTTTCTGACCCGGCGCGGGATGCCGCGCCAGGAGGCGCTGGGGCTGCGCCGTGGCGAACAGGATGTGGCCATTCCCACGGGACCGCACCTGGGGGAGTTCAACGGGCGCATCTCGGCCCCGGAATTGATCGAGTTTACGGCTTGCGCGGCGGCGGCCTGCGTGGCCGGGCGGTATTTCAGGGAGAGTTCTTTAAAAACTACGTTATCTTAAATTCTCCACATACCGAAGGAATTTGAAAACTCCCCCAACACTTTTGCGTTAATTCCGCCCCGAGTGGAGGGAAAGCCCCATGAATCACTTTTAGTGCTTTTATCTGGAGAAAATTGGCTACTGGTATAAAATCCCTGTCCGCCGAGACAAGAATAGCTACATCATAATTATCTTCCCACGCCAACCGGATCATGTCGGTCGCTATCAGGGTATCAACTCCCTTTTCTTCAGTCCCCCGCATGTTGTTCCCGCAAACAGGGCAACGCTCAACCACCGTGTGACATGATGGGCATTTTGGACCACGTTTCTTTTTTTGTCTTTGAACAAAATAAACGTTTGTCCCAGCAAAGGTGTCCAACGTATTTCTTGCCCACTTATGTAATTTTACGTCGGACGGGCTTGCAGGATCATATGATCCATAGACATTCATACCTTGATAGATGCCTGGATTCCCAGGCGAAATGACATTCATGGCCTCTCGAATAAAAACGTGAGGTATTTTTTCCCAATCGGAGGGGAACCCTACCCCACCGTTTTCGCCTTTGAGTGATAAAACGAAATTCCAAAAATCAATAAAAATTTGGACACGATAATTCAATTTCTCCCTCCTTAAAAAAATACAGGGGTGCGCAAGGCACCCCTGGGGAGGTAATTATCGGAGCCTTTGACACCCCATATGGGCTGACTCCGATGGGCATTATTAAAAGCAATTTAATGGTCTCCTGGGGATGTGTCAAGCTCATCCTGGCAACCGCCACAAAGAACATCTCCTCAAAACAACCAGATATGCTCTAATTCATCCCCGCTCCGGCCGCCGGTGCGCCGCTCCCGGATCACCTTGGCCGGAATCCCGGCCGCCACCATGTTCGGCGGCACGTCATGCGTCAACACCGCCCCCGAGGCCACCAGGGCCTGATCCCCCACCGTCACCCCGGGCATCAGCGTGGCCCCGGCGTAGATCTTGGCGTAGGCCCCGATGCGCACCGGCGCATAGGAACGGGTCATGTGCGAGGCCTCGTCGTGGCCGTGGGTGAAAATGCGCACGTCCTCGGCCAGGGCCGCCGAATCCCCGATCTCGACGCCGCCCTTGGTGTCCAAAAACACGCCCCGGTTGAAAAACACGTTGTCCCCGACCCGCAAAAACTGCCCGAAATTGAACCGCACGTTCTCCTCGCACACAAAGGCCCGGCCGCAAGCCCCGAACAGCCGCTCGGCCAGAATCCTGCGGAAGGGGATGGAAAACGGAACGATGAGACACAGGGGCAGCTTGTCGAAGGCGTCCCATAAAAAATGCAGATACCGCTGGGCGGGCGTGAAGGGATGCTCCTCGGCCTTGGGCAGGGTCTCGCTGTAGAGCCGGGCCTTCTCCAGGATGTCCTTGGAGACGAAGGGGGCCTCCAATATCTCCAAAATCCGCATGGTGGCGTCGGCGTCGAGCCCGGCGTCGAGGATTTTGCGGATGCGCCCGATCATCAGGTCGAAAACGTCGGCCATGTCAGCCTTCTCCTTGCGCGGCTCCACTCAGGGTTCGGACCGGAAGTGGCGCTATTTGGCGGCGCTTTGGCCCTGCATGCCGCTTAAAAGCTGCGGGCAATACCACTGTTCCTTTTCCGTGGCCGAGCGGCCGGCCGGAACGAACACCGTGCCGTCCTGGTAGTCCAGGGGCCCGGCATACAGGTCCACGGCCCCCGAGCCGAGGGCGGCCGAAAAGGTGTCCAGGTCTTTCCGGTTTTTAGCCGAAAGGGCCGGGCCGGGCAGAAAGCCCACCGGACTTTTATCCGCATCGTTCATGTCCGCGAAATCCGGCGGCAGCCAGGCGAAGGCGGGCTGGTAGGTTCCGGCCGCCACCTGCCGGGCGATGATCAGAAACGGCGGTCCCCAGTTGAAATAGGGCACCCCCAGGCAGGCCTCGGGGGCGAGCTGGCAGGCCGGTTTGTAGACGTAGGGCAGGCTGTACACGTCGGCCCCGGCCTCACGGCGGCTCCCGGCCACGGTCAGGGCCTCGGGGGCGTCGAGGCCGGAGATGATCACGTCGATGCCCTGGTCGAAGAGCGATCCCGCCACCTGGTTGGGGTCGGCGGTCACCCCGGGGATGCTGAACCAAAACCCGATCCAGCTCACCTTGAAGGTCAGCTCCCCGGGCTTTTTGCCGCGCACATGCTCCCAGGCGTAGCGCGCCCCGAGGTAGGCGGCGTTGGCTACGCGCCGGGTCTCGTCGTTGACCAGCGGCCCCAGGTAGCCGATTTTTCCCGTCTTGGTGGTCATGGCTGCGGCGAATCCGGCCATCATCTTGCCGTATTCGATCTTGGCGAACAGGTTGCCCAGGTTTTTCGGGGCCTTGCCCGTCAGCACGTCGTCGCCGGAGACATGGAGGAAGGTCATTTCCGGATGCCTGCCGGCGGCCTCCAGAAGGCCGTCGCGCATGTCCTCGGAACCGGCGATGACCAGCCGCGCGCCCTTGGCGGCCATGTCGTCCACGGCCTGGGGGATGGTCAGTCCGGGACGATCCGTGGGATTGACCTGGTCCAGGTAGATCATCCTGGACCCGGGCAGCTTGGCCTCGACATACCGGCCGCCCTCGTACTGGGCCTGGCTGTAGCCCTTGTCGTTGTGGGGCCCGACGAGCAGAAGGCCGAAGATCAATGGTGCGTCTCCGGCCCGGGAAACGGCGACGAAGGACAGGTACAAGGCGATGGCCGCCAGGAGGACTCGGCTTTGAGGCATGCGCATTTCCTTATCTCCCGGGCGATCCGCCGTGTCGACGTCGCGCCCCTCGTCCGTCATTGCATCATGGCCACGACGTCAGCACCACGGCCTGACAGCCGCACCGCTCGGGTCGTGTCCTCGACCTTGGCGCACCCGAATTTTGAAAGCAACAATTTGAAATATTTTTTTTTCTTAAAAAAACTGGCGTATTTTTCAAGGGAGGCACCGCTCGTGTGGCGTTCACAAAAAACATTTCTGTTTCTTGTGAATAAAGATCATACATGCAAGGCGTTACGGCTTGTCAAACGCTAACGGAAACAATCGATTGCACCGTTAGGCGGTGGACGGGTCGGCCTTGCGGCACTCGGGGCACACGCCGTAGAGATAGAGCTTGTGCCCGGTGAGCACGAAGCCGTGGCGCGCGGCCACCTCCTCCTGAAGCTTCTCGATGTCCGCGTTGACCACCTCCACGTTGCGGCCGCACCGCTCGCAAATCAGGTGGTCATGGTGGGTCTGCCCGTATTTGACCTCGTAGCGGACCACGCCGTCCCCGAATTCCACGCCCTTGGCCAGCCCGGAATCGGCCAAAAGCTTCACCGTCCGGTAGACCGTGGCCTGGCCGATGAAGGGATTGGCGTCCTTCACCTTGCGGTAGAGCTCCTCAGCCGTCAGATGCCCTTCGGAGTTCAGGAACACATCAAGAATGTGCCTGCGCTGGGGGGTCATCTTGAGCCGTTTTTTGGCGACGAAGTCGACAAAAACGGCAAGGGGGTCTTTGTTGTCTGCGATCATGGACTCCCACCATGCTCAGGTTTCCCGTCCCGAACCGGGTCGGGCCGCTGGACGGTAACGGCCTCATGCCCCCCGCTACGGGAGGCGTCCCGGGGTCGTGGCCCGTGCCCGGCGCCAGGGGCGATGTCCCGAAGGCCTCGCCGGTCGTGCCCGCCGCCTAGAAAAGCGTCAGGCCGTGAACCTCTTCCGGTGTGGCCGCATTGCGCTCAAGGGCGGACAACACCTTGGCCTCCCACGAAAACATGTGCTCGACCACGGCGTGCAACACCCGGGGCAGCACTTGGGGAAACCGCTCGGCCGCCTTTTGAAATTTCTCCCTGGAAAGCACCAGGCACTCCACATCGCCCTTGGCCCGGATGGTATACAGGGATTTGACGTGGGTCAAAAGCGCCAGCCCGCCAAAGGTCCAGCCGCCGCCCGCCGTCCCGACCACGGCGGCCGTGCCGTTCTCCGGGGCGCGCAGGATCTCCACCCGGCCCATGGTGATATAGCGGCAGCTATCAAACATCTCCCCCTGGACGCACAGCCGGTCCCCGTCGCGACAGGTCTCGTTGCTGCTCAAATAGGCCAGCACCTTGAGCACATCCAGGGACAGGCCGGTAAAAATCGGCATCTCCCGCAGGATGTCCAGGTGGGTGGTGAACCCGCAGGCTCCGTCACTTGCGTCCTGATGATCCATGGACGAGTTCATAGAGCATCCCCTTTTTTTCCATGAGTTCGTTGTAGGAGGCGCATTCCACGATACGTCCGGCCTTCATCACCGCCACCTTGTCGAACCCCTTGATGGTATCCAGACGGTGGACCACGGACACCACCGTGCTTTTGCCCTTCCACTTGGATTCCAGCAGGTTCTGGATACGGGTCTGGGAGGCGTTGTCCAGGGCCGCCGTGGCCTCGTCAAGGATCAAAAGCGGCGGCTCCTTGAGGAAGGCCCGGGCCAGGGCCACTTTCGAGCGTTGGCCGCCGGAGAGGCGGTCGCCCGAGGAGCCCACATGGAAATCCAGCCCCAGTTCCACAATGCGTTCCAGCATGTCCTCCTGGATGAGCAGGCTGACGATGGTCTTGTTGATCTGGTCCAGGGCCTTGGGATTGTCGGTGCGGATGCGGCCGAAGAGGATGTTGTCCATGATGGTCTGGGAATGGATGAAATCCTCGCGGCGGTAAAACGTCACGGCCTCGGGGTCGGCTTTCCCGGTCTTCTCCATGAAAAGCGCCCGGCCTTGCAGCACAAGCACCTCGGAGAGCTTGGAAAGCCCCACGATCTTGTGGCGGCCGGGGATGAAGCGCAGGGCCAGGGTCAAAAGCAGGCGCTCCTCGTCGGGGCTGATCTCGTGGATCTTGACCCGCTCCAGGTGGGTCGTCAGATCGGAATAGGCGGCGAATTCGTCCGCCCCGACCGGGGACTGCTCAAAAAAGCTGGCGTCCGGGGAGGGCACGTTTTTCAAGATGTCCACGGTCTGGGCCGCCAGTTCCCGCCCCAACTGCACCAACAACTGCCGCAGCCCGGCCTCGTGCAAAAATTCCAGGAAGCCCGGATTGTTCGCCAGATTCTCCGGCTGGTATTCGTCGCGGTTGGGGTTGCCGAACAGGATGTTGGCCGAAACCGGGCTGTAATAGAGATACTTGTCGACATCGAAGAACTCCACGATGTCTTTGAGGATCTCGCCCTGCTCCTGGTAATAGTTCTCGCGGATGTGGATGATCTTCTTGACCAGGTTTTCCTTGCGCCCTTTTTTAAAGACCGTGTTCAGGCCGAACCTGAGCACGTCCTGAAAAAGCCCCACCTGCTGGATGGTCTCGATGATGCGGTCCAGGCTCGGCAGTCCCTCCTCGCCCGTGGCGCCGTGGGCCTCGCGCCGGGCGTTGATGGAATAGAGCAGGTTGTCGCGGATGGTGCCCTCGAAGATGAAGGGATGCTGGGCCACCACGCCCATGTTGTCGGCGATGTCGCTTTTGGGGGTGGCGTCGATGTCGTGGCCGGAAAGCGTGGCCCGCCCGGCGGAGTACTTGTTGATCTGGCACAGACACAGGGCCAGGGTGGACTTCCCGGACCCGGAATACCCCACCAGGGCCACCTGCTCGCCGGGCTTGATGTCCATGGAGACGCCCTTGAGCAACTGAATGCCGCCGGGAACCTCCATGACCAGATCCTGCACGCTGACGCTGCCGTCCAGGACCAGGGGCGGACGCGGCGTCTCGGGCGTCAGCGGGAATTCCGGCGCGCCCTCGAAATATTCCATGATCCGGCCGTAGCTGACCTTGGCGTCCTGATGGACCTGATAGAAGTCCATCAGTTCCTTCCAGGGGTCGTAAAGCTTTTCGTTGGCCGACAGAAAGGCCACCAGCGCGCCCAGGTCGAAGCGGCCGTTGATGGCCAGATAGCCGCCCACCAGGAAGAGCACGAAGGGCCCCAGGCTCTGAAAAAAATTGTTGGAGACCTTGATGGCGTACTTATACAGGTTCCACACCACGCGCACCCGGGACAGCGTGTCCACGAACCCGCCGAAACGCCGGTTCTCCAGGTTGAAGCTGGCGTTGGAATGCACCTCGTGGATGCCCGAGATGGTCTCGCCGATCATGGTGGACAGCTTGCGCCCCGTGTCCACCCGCTCCTTGTTGGCGGCGTTGGCCCGTTTTTGCAAAAACGGGATGACCACGATGGCCACGGGGTACAGGGCCATGCTGATGCCGGCCATGAGCGGGTTGAGATAAAAAAGGTAGGTGGCGAACGCCACCAGCGTCAAAAAGTTGGTCACCGGCACGGCCACGGCCTGGCCCACGAATTCGCCGGTGTTGGCCACCTCGGACACCAGGGATTGGACCACCATGCCCGGGGAGGCCTTGCGGAAAAAGGGCATGGGCATGGTCAGGATGTGGGCGTAGAGTTTTTTGCGCAGATCCGCCAGGGATTGCTGGCCGATATAGGTCTGTAGGGTGTTGATGACCAGCTTGAGCCCCGAGGCGGCCACCACGGCGGCCAGATAGTAGCCGCAATACATATAGAGCAGATCGAGCTTTTGCAGCCCGATGGCCTGGTTGATGATCTTTTTCTGCATCTCCAGGGGCAGCACCCGGGCGCCGACGGTGACCACGATGACCACCAACAGGATGCCCTGCAACTTCAAGTTGCTGGTCCACACCCAGGAAAAGAGCGAACGCCGTGTGATGAGCGCAGGAATGTCCGGGGGAAATTTCATGATCTGGTTCCGGATACGGGGTTGACGATGTCCCCTTGTGCCTTCGTTTTGCAAGAAAAGCAACGCAACAACGCCAATTCCCGTCAGAAACGCCGCAGGTGCGGCGTCCTGCGGATCACCGTTTTTCGATCAGGGAGCGCACCACGTCGGCCAGTCTTCCGAATTCCGGCTTGGAAATCTGGGCGTCGGCCCCCACGGCCCGGCCTTTGTGGCGCAAATCCTCGTTGACCAGGGAGGAGAATAAAATCACGGGCAGCGCGCCAAGGTCCGGATCCTCCTTGATGCGGCGGGTGAGGGTGTAGCCGTCGAGCAGAGGCATTTCGACATCCGTGACCACCACGTCGGGAAGTCCCTCGCCCGGCCGGTCTTCGGACGTCGCCCCGGCCGCCGTCGCACGCAAGAGGGTCAGGGCCTCGTCGCCGTTTCCGGTCAAAATGACCCGAAACCCGGCCTCGGTGAGCCGTTGGGACACCATCTGGCGCATGACCGCCGAGTCCTCGGCCAGAAGCACCGTATACGTCCGGGCGGGTTTTTCCCGCTGGTCCGGCTCCTCATCCGGTCCCGGGTCCAGTTCGAAGAGGATCCGCTCCAGGTCGATCATCTGGACGAAGCGGTCCTCGATGTGCACAAGTCCGGTGACGCAGCCGCCAAGCAACCGGTGCGGCGCCTCCACGCTGCCCCAGCCCACGCGATGGATCTGGGTCACCCCCGAGGCCAGAAACCCCGTCGTCCGGGAGTTGAAGCGGGTCACCAGGACCACCTCGCCCGGGGTGCGCGCCCGCGTGATATCCAGCCATACGGCCAGATCGAGCACCGGCAGGACCAATTCGCGCAAGGGGATGGTTCCCAGGAAACAGGGGTGCGGGGCCGAAGACAAGGGGGACAGGCCTGGATTTTCGATGATCTCCAACACCTTGGCCACATTGACCCCAAAGGCCAGGGCCCGGGTCTCGCCGTGGCCAAGGTCTTCCAGCACGTGGAACTCGACGATCTCCAACTCGTTGGTGCCGGATTCCAGAAGGATGTCGGCGTGGTCCATGGATCCCTTTGCGGCTCGTCAGCGGACACTGGTCCGGTGGGGGGTTCGCGAAAACGGCGGCTGCTCCGGGCGCATCGGCATAACCGCCCGCGCCGTTTCAGCCGCTTGGCATAGTCCTATGCCAGTGCGGGGGAGTTTTGTAAATCAACCGCCACGAAACGTGCGCCGCCGCTGAAAACCCCGGGACTTGCCCTTCTTCGTCTTCTTGGATACAAGGGTCACTTGGCGTATCAGCGGATTGCCCCGGCTCTCGTGGCGCTTCCCGTCCGGATGCCCGGCCCGGCGCCAGAATTTTTCCCGCCGGGCGAAACAGGCCACGCCCCCTTTGGCGCAACGCGACCCGAACCCGGGGCGGCCCGATACTGCATTCACGTCGTACCGATCAAACCATGCCCATATTCGGATATCAAGTCTGCCTCTTTCGGCGCGGCAAGGGCGCCAGACCGCTTTTCACCGTCAGGGCCTGGATGATCGCCCTTCCGGTGGCGGTCCTGGTCGCGCTGGTGGTCGTCAACGCCTTTTTATGGCGGTATTATGCCGGATACGACCGTCTGTCCCGGCTGGCCGAAGACGGGCGAGGCGCCCTGGCCGACCAGAAATCCACGTCCCTGCGCCTCAAGGAGCGCATGGAACGCGTGGAGTCCGAGGTCACCCGCATCGCCGCGTTCAACGAAAAACTCGGGGTCATGGTCGACTTCGATCCGGCCAGGGAGGCCTCCCCCCTGGGAGTGGGCGCGCCGGGACCGGATCTGGCGGCCGCATCGGGGCTGTATTTCCTGCGTCAGGGCGTGCTGACGCGCAAGATGAACGAATTTCTGGAATACCTCGGCCAGGAGATCGCCCTGCAGGAGGTGTTGCAGCAACAGTTGCGCCACTCCCTGCGGGAAAAAAAGCTGGAGTTCGAGGCCCGGCCCTCCCTGTGGCCCATGGCCGGCTACATCACCTCCACCTTCGGCCCCAGGCGCTCTCCGTTCGGTCGGCGGGCCGATTTCCACAACGGCGTGGACATCAAGGCCCCCTATGGAACGCCCATCCACGCCCCGGGCGCCGGGCGGGTCACGGATGTGGATTACCAAAGCGGCTACGGCCTGCGGGTGGTCATCGTCCACGACTACGGCATAAGCACCCTGTACGGCCATCTCAAGTCGGCCACGGTCACCCCGGGACAGGAGGTCAAGCGCGGCCAGCTCATCGCCTATTCCGGAAACTCCGGCCGCACCACCGGCACCCATCTCCACTACGAGGTGCAGGTCAACGGGACGCCGGTCAACCCCATGCGGTTCATGCTCAATTGATCCCCGGCGGCGGACAAGGCCGGACTTTACGCCTCCCGGGGCCAAATGCTAAGCGTCTCATACCGAGCCGCACACCACACGAATCGCCGCTGTCGGCAAACGACATTCCGACAACCCGACGGAAGAGACCCTCATGGCGAAAAGCCCGAAACTCCTTGTTTTCTGCCTCATGGCCGTCCTGGCGACGACCATGGCCGGGTGCGCGAAATATCCCGGCTACGAGGCCAACATGACCTATATCAATGATGATCTGCTCAACCAGGAGGGGGAACTGGCCCTGGAGCAACTGCGTACCGCCCGCGCCAGCTATGCCCAGGCCGTGCGCTCCGGACCCGTGCCCCCGGGGGCCGAGGTGGAAAAACAATTCTTCGCCGCCCGGGAGAAATACATCGTCATCAAGAAAGAAAAAGAATTGCGCATGGGCCGCCAATCAAGCACCAAGGATCTCGCTTCGGACCCGGAACTGGTCATTCCGGAACCGCCAAGCGGGAACGCCAAACGGCCCGACCGTTCCCCGGCCGAGCCTCCTGCCGAGACCCCGGCCAATGCCCCTGCCGACACCCCGGACAGCGCGCCGAAGCCGACAACCGACGCCGTCGTCCCCGGCCTTCCCGGGCAGGCCTCCGAAAAGGCCGCCCTGGCCGACGCCTCCTCCGACAGCGCCGACGCCGCCTATACCGTGCAAAAAGGCGACACCCTGGGAGTCATCGCCAAGCGGCATAACGTTGAAGTCGCCGCCCTGGCCTCCCACAACGCCCTCGCCAGCCAAAACAGGATCACCCCGGGACAGGTCTTAAAAATCCCGCCGCGCTGAGGCCGGGCCGAGCCGCCCCCCGTCCTCCCGGCTTTTCCCCCGCCTCGACGCATCCTCCCGGCCACAACCCCATATGTCCCACGCCAGGCCGCATCCCGGCCCGGCCGCCGTTCCCCGCCATCTCCCGCGCCCGGCCGCTCACCATCCGGCTTGCCCCCGCCGCCGCTCCAGGCTACCCTCGCGGGCGCCGACAAACCGCAACAGGAGTCGCCCCCATGAACGTGCTCACCGTGTATTATTCCCTTTACGGACACGTCAGCGCCCTGGCCCAGGCCGCCGCCGAAGGCGTGGCCGAAATCCCCGGCGCCGTGGCTACGCTGCGCCGCGTGCCGGAGACCCTGCCCCCGGACGTCATCGAAAAAATGGGGGCCGCCGATATCCAGAAATCCTTGAGCGTGGTTCCCGTATGCACCCTGGACGAACTCGAGGCGGCTGACGCCATCCTCTTCGGCACGCCCACCCGCTTCGGCAACATGTGCGGCCAGATGCGGCAATTCCTGGATGCCACCGGCGGCCTGTGGGCCAAGGGGGCCCTCGTCGGCAAACCCGCCGGGGTCTTCTGCTCAACCGCCACCCAGCACGGCGGTCAGGAAACCACCCTGGTCAGCTTCATCTACACCCTGTTGCACCACGGCATGGTCGTGGTCGGGCTGCCCTATTCCTTTTCCGGACAGACCCGGGTGGACGAAATCACCGGCGGCTCCCCCTACGGGGCCACCACCATCGCCGGTCCCGACGGCAGCCGCCGCCCTTCGGAAAACGAATTGGCCGCCGCCCGCTTCCAGGGACGCCATCTGGCCGCCATCGCGGCCAAACTGATGGCATAATCGCTGCGGCAAAAGACGGCGCCGTCACACCTCGACGACGAATCACAGCCGTAGACGGCTGTGTCTGTAAGGAGCCTCCCGATCTGCGGCCGGGAGAAATGCACGCCGCAGCTCTATTCCCCGCCCCTTCCGGGCGGACAGGGAGGTTTTTCATGCGTGTCGGAATCGTTGGCGCGGGACTCGCCGGATGCGAATGCGCCATGGCCCTGGCCCGGGCGGATGTGGACGTGACCCTTTTTGAAATGAAGCCGACGACCTTCTCCCCGGCCCATGCCTCCGAACATCTGGCCGAGCTGGTGTGCTCCAACTCCTTTCGCTCGGACGATCCCCTGTCCGCCGTGGGGCTTCTCAAGCTCGAAATGGCCGAGGCAGGGAGCCTGGTCATGGACGCCGCCCGGCGCACCGCCATCCCGGCCGGAAAGGCCCTGGCCGTGGACCGCGACCTCTTCTCCCGGGAGATCACCACCCGCATAACGGCCCAGCCCCGCATCCGCCTCGAACGCCGGGAAATCCAAAGCCTGGACGATCCGGCCCTGGCCGGGCTCGACGCCGTGGTCCTGGCCGCCGGGCCCCTGGCCTCGGACGCCCTGGCCGCCGATCTGGCCCGGGCCATCGGCCAGCAAAGCCTCTATTTCTACGACGCCATCGCCCCCATCGTGGACGCCGCCAGCGTCGACTACGACGTCGCCTTCTTCGCCTCCCGCTACGAGGAAGGCGAGGGCGACTATCTCAATTGCCCCATGGACGAGGCCGCCTACCGCCGCTTCGTGGCCGACCTCCTGGCCGCCGACAAGGTCCAGCCCCGGGAATTCGAAAAGGAGCTGCACTTCGAAGGCTGCCTGCCCATCGAGGCCATGGCCCAGCGCGGCGAGATGACCCTGGCCTTCGGGCCGCTTAAGCCCGTGGGCCTCACGGACCCGCGCACCGGCCGCCGCCCCTTCGCCGTCATCCAACTGCGCCCCGAAAACGCCGCCCGCACCGCGTACAACATGGTCGGCTTCCAAACCAAACTCACCTATCCCGAACAACAACGCGTGTTCCGCACCATCCCCGGCCTCGCTCACGCCGAATTCCTCCGCCTGGGCAGCATCCACCGCAACACCTTCGTCGACGCCCCCAAAACCCTCTCGCCCACCCTGGAACTCCTGGCCCGGCCCGGCGTCTTCTTGGCCGGACAGATCACCGGCGTCGAAGGCTACGTGGAATCCGCCGCCTGCGGCCTGTGGCTCGGCCTGTCCCTCGCCGCCCGGCTTCACGGCCGGGAACTCCCCCCGCCCCCTCCCGAATCGGCCCTCGGCGCGCTGCTGCGCCACCTGGGCGCCGACGCCAAACACTTCCAGCCCTCCAACGTCAATTTCGGCCTGTCGCCGGAACTGCCCGGCCGCAATAAAAAAGCCAGCCGCAAGGCCCTCTACGCCGCCCGCGCCCGCGACGCCTGGACGGCCTGGAAAGACCAATACCTGGACTAACCGGGGCTGCCGCCCCGCGCGAGACCACCGGGGCTGCCGCCCCGGCCCCCGCCCGGGGGAAATCATTTCCCCCGGAACCCCCTGGCCTCGTCAGCCGGATG
>NZ_JAZHDB010000122.1:0-3773 GCF_036584575.1 Desulfolutivibrio sp. | reverse complement strand
GGCGATCGGCATCTTGTTCGTGGAGCACGGCCCCCGTGCCGAAATCCATGACCATGGCTGCCCGGACATCGAGTTCGCCGGGGACCGCCTTGGCCTTGGATTTGGCCATGGCCTGGGAGGCGGAGCCGTGAACCAGGATGGCGATGAAAAAAAGAATCTGGATAATCCGGCGCATGCCTTTCCCCCCTGTGCGCTGTCGCCCGTTGCCAGAAGCGATGTGAGAAATCCCCCGTAGAAAGGCAGCATGAACCATGCCAGGCTTGGGCAGCTCCCCTGATCCCGTTCCCGGCAGCCATGATGCGCCCCGCCGTGGGGCGGCCCGGGACGAGACGCGGCGCACGGGGTAGGCAGGATTGTCTGCGCGACAGGCGGGGGTGCGTTTTATTTTTTAAGAAAATGAACGGGGATGAGCGACATTGTTGTACGGCAGGTTCCAGGCGGCCGCCCGAACGGGCGTCGGCTTCCCCACGGGCCGGACGCGGCGAGGGGCGGATGCCGGGTCGGCGTGGGCGGGTCGAGGGATGCCCACCCCATTGACAGTACAGGCAGGGGGAAATAGGAAACATTTTTTGGAGCGGCGGTGTTCGTATCGCCCAAGATCCTTCACGCCCCAAGCGCCCCCGGAGCTTTTTCCCTGCTATGATCAAACGCAAGACCCTCTATGTGTCGGCATTGGTGCTTTTGCCGGTGATATTCCTCGAATTGGCCTCGTATGTCATGCTCGTTGCGCTGTTTGACGGTCCGGGCCGGGTCAGGGAAAGCCGCGAGGCCCTTGTTTCCGTGGACACCACCCAGGCCGGACTCATTTCCGCCGGACGGACCAAGCAGTTTCAATACATTCTGCATCCCTACCTGGGGTTCGTGTATGACGCCACCTACAATGCCGCCGTGGGGCCATACGGCTTTGTGGGCGACGACATCGTGGCCGAGGTTGCGGACGGCAACTACAATGTCGTGGTGACCGGCGGCTCTGTGGCGGGGAATTTTTATGTCATGGAGTTCCAGGAGCTTAAAAAGCGGCTCCAGGCCATGCCCGCCCTGGCCGGAAAAAAGATCAACATGGCCTGCATCGCCACGGCCGGATACAAGCAGCCCCAGCAGCTTTTGTCCGTGGCCTATCTGCTGTCCCTCGGGGCACGCATCGACCTGCTCATCAACATCGACGGATTCAACGAAATGGTCATTCCTCTGACCGAGAACCAGCCCGAGGGCATTTCCGTCTTCTATCCCACCATGTGGAAGGATTTGACCGACGACCTCGGAGATTCCCGGCAAAGGATCTTGATTGGCGAACTGAGCCTGGTGGACGCGGCCCGCACCACCCTGGCCAAATGGTTTTCCTGGCCAGGGATCGATTGGTCCATGACCGCGAACCTGACCTGGTTTCTTATGGACAACGTCTTGTCCGGCCAGGCCAGGGAGAAGGTCAACGAGTTGGAACGCACCAGCGGGGCGCTCAAGGTCTTTCAGAAGGGGCCCCCGGATCAGGGCGACCGGGATGCGGTTCAGGAACATCTCGCCGACGCATGGGGCACGTCCAGCCGTCTTTTGGGGGAATTGGCCAAGTCCGGTGAATTCGCCTACGTGCATGTGCTGCAACCCAATCAGTACGTGCCGGGGTCCAAGCCCATGTCGGAAAACGAAAAGCTCATCGCCATAAGCCCGACTCCGGGCATGGCCGAAACCACCGCCCAGGGATATGACCGTCTGGCGCAGCACATCGCGGACATAGAACAGGCTGGGATTCCATTTCTCGACGCCACCATGATTTTCCAAAATGTCACCGAGGATGTCTATTTCGACACCTGTTGCCATTTCAACAAGCTCGGAAGCGACATCCTTCTGGACGCCATCATGGGGTTTCTGGGGAAAACGGTCTATTCCACGAAAAAGGCCGACTGATCCTTCACGACGGCCACGCGAAGGCCGACTGACGACGGCCATGCCCGGTTGCGGCCGAAGCATGGCGGACCTCCGGATTTCCTCGCAGGGCGTGTGCGGCGTTCCGGGGAATGCCCGAGTCCCGCTGTCGAGAGGGAGACATCGAAAGGGGGGGGGCGAAGGATCGGTTTTCGGCCCGGCATACGGGCCGGAATCGTGAAACGTTCCCGGCAAAGCGGGGCCGGGGGGCCTGCGGCGCGATGCCGGGCTTCGGAGAACCCGCCGCCAGCAAGCCAGCCGCACTACATTTCGAGATAGACCCAGGTCATGGTCAGGGAGCGGAAGGCGTGGAAGGCGGCCTGTCCGGCCGTGCGGTCCAGGCGGGCCAGCATGAGCAGATCCAGTCCTCCCTGGTCGTTGATGGTATAGCCCTGAACCGGCCCCCCGGTTTTTTTTGCGTCGAAGGGGACGGTGATGGTCGCAGGTTGGGCCAGGCTGGGAGCCTGTCCGAACTCGATCACCGCAACCATGCCCGAGGGCGCACCCGACGGCAAGGACAGGGTCCCGTCGTTGCAGCCCACCCGCACGATGACCTCTTGGTCCAATGCGCCAGCCGGAATCTCCAGAATCATGCCTTCCAGGGGCGATCCCGAACCCCGGATTTCCATGCGGCCTCCCTGGGGGCCGATGCTTTTTTTCGCCAGAAACCGGGTGGTTCCAAAGGTGAAGTGGGCCGCCTGATCCGATGCTCCCGCCTGTGCCATGATGCCCCCGATGAGGACGAGGAGGCTGAGCAGCGCACATATTTTTCGCATAGGCGCTTCCTCGTTGGGTGGACCGGCCGACTTCGGCCGGGCGTATGGCGCGTGCGCCGTTTCAAAAATGCCCCGGTGAACTCGGGCGTCTTCACCTGTCAGGAACCCCTTTATCATGTTCCCGTGCAGGCGTCCCCGCCCGTCCCGGCCTCTTGGGCCGGGACGGGGAGACGGGCGGACGTTATGGCCGAGGCGGCGATTCCTGCTTGGGCGCCAGCATCTCTTCCGTCATCGGAACGAGCAGCTTCACTGTCCCCGAGGGATCGCGGATGAACTGGGGCTGCGCTCCGGACGTGGGCTGCACCGGGATGATGTCCACAACGGTGGCCCAGTCGGCGCCCGTTGCGGTGGGGCTGATGTTGCTTGAGCTCTCGGAACTGAGCACGCCGGAGTAGTTCAGGGTGACCGGGTTGGCTGTGCCTTCGTAGAGGAGCACGTTGATGGTGTAGCCGCTGGGAATGGTCGGCGGTGTGGGCGTGCCGGACTGGTGGTCGGAATAATAATGGACGCGCACCCGGTAGGCCTGGCCCCAGCGCACGGTGTTGGTGTCGAGCAGGGTCCAGTGCTCCGGGCCGTATCCCGAGGTGTCGTCGTAGTCCAGTTTGCCGCCGTCGGCGGTGGTCTTGTGCTGGTACCAGGAGGCGTCGCCCGTGGGATCGATGACGTACAGATCCAGGTCCGTGTTGTTGGTGTTCCAGGTCAGGGTGACCAGGATGACGGCCTTGTTCAGGATCAGCTTGAGCTTGAAGGGGGTAAGCTGGTTGTTGGGGGTCTCGACGGTGAACCCCTTGGAGTTTTTGCCGTAGGTCGTGAAGGCGATGGTGTTTTCGCCGTAGTTGAGGCTCACCGGAACGCTGAAGTTGCCCTGGGCGTCCACGGCGGCCTCGAAGGGCGTGGTGCCGTTTAAGGTCAGCTTGATCTTGGTGACCAGAACCTGGCCGCTCTCAATCTTGCCGACGACGGTCACCGTCCGCTGGTTCACCTCCTGGTCGAAGGTGTGGGAGGTGATGGTGACCTGGGCGTCGCCGCTGCCGTCGAAGCCGGATTCGGCATCCTTGTAGATGCTGTCGAAGGGCT
>NZ_JAZHDB010000121.1:0-3736 GCF_036584575.1 Desulfolutivibrio sp. | reverse complement strand
TGAGAAAAACAAACCCGAAGATCTTCAGGCTCAACGCCAGGGCCGGGGATATCGAAGGCGCTCGTCCAGGGACTCGGACAGGCGTCCGGGGCTGGCCGGGAGGGCCGCATCGCCGTGGCGGCGCGCGGCGGCCTGACGGGCCATGGCGGAGGCCTCGGCGTCGGGGAGGCCCGAGGCGTGGCGATAGATGGTGTACAAAAGGGAGCGGCCGTAATCGAATTTCCGCTCGTCTCCGATCCGTGGTGTCTTTTCCGGCGCCAACATGGGGAAACCTCCCGCCAGGGTGCATGATCCGGCCCGGCCGCCTGTCCCGCCCGCGGGACGAGGGACGTAAAGCAAACCCCGGGCCACTGTGACCGGCCAGGGTGTACGCGGGATTTCACGGGGAGGGATGACGGGCCTACGACATTTTTGTCGCATCAAGCGACACTTTCGCAGGCCCCGCCTGTCCGGGCGGCAGGCCCGGGGCCGGGCGGGACCACAGGGGGATGACGGATCAGACGGACGGGGCCACGGCGGCCATGATCCGGGCGAACACCCCGTCGATGTCCAGATCCGAGGTGTCGATGATCACCGCGTCCGGGGCGGGCCGAAGGGGGGCCTCGGCCCGGGTGCGGTCCTGGGCGTCGCGACGGGTGATGTCGGCCAGGATGGCGGCGAGGTCGGCGGGCTGGCCCATGGCCGCCAGTTGCTCGACCCGCCTGACGGCGCGCACCTGTGGCGAGGCGTCCAGAAAAATCTTATGGGCCGCGGCCGGAAAGACCACCGTGCCCATGTCCCGGCCCTCAGCCACCAGCGAGACGCCCCGGCCGATGCGCTGCTGGGCCTGGAGCAAAACGGCCCGCACCTCGGGCCGGGTGGCCAGGGTGGAGGCGGCGTAGGCCACGGCCTCGGTGCGGATCTCGTCGCCGACGGGCGCGCCATCCACCAAAAGCGCCGTGTCCGCGCCGATCCCGCGCAGGGAGAAGTCCAGGCCGCCGATGCGTCCGGAGACGGCCTCCGTAGGGGTGTCGGCGGACACCGGCGAAAGGCGCAGGGCCAGGACGCGGAACATGGCCCCGGTGTCCAGATAGGCCACGCCCATGGCCTGGGCCACCCGCTTGGCCAGGGTGGTCTTGCCCACCCCGGCCGGGCCGTCGATGGTCACCACCAAGGGCGTCATGCGCCGCCCGCCTGATCGGCATGTCCCAAAATCTCCCGCATGGCCGTCACGAAGACCGCGTTCTCCTCGTCCGAGCCAAGGCTCGCCCGCAGCCTGTCCGGCAGGCCGTAGCTGGCCAGGGGCCGCACGATGACGCCCCGGACGAGCAGTTCCTCGAAAACCCGGGCGGCGGCCAGGGGCGGGGTGAACATGAGGAAGTTGGCCATGGAGGGACAGACCTGGCAGCCCATCCCGGTCAGGGCCGCGGCCACGCTGGCCCGGCCGCGCAGCACGGTCTCCCGGGTGGCCGCGATGAAATGGCCGTCCTGCATGGCGGCCAGTCCGGCGGCCTCGGCCATGAGGTTGACGCTAAACGGCAGCCGCACCCGACGCAGATAGTCGGCCAGGGCCGGGGACATGGCCCCGAATCCCAGGCGCAGCCCGGCCAGGCCGTACATCTTGGAAAAGGTGCGCAACACGGCCACATTGGGAAAAGCTTTCAGGCGCGGCAACAGGGTATAGTCCTCGGCCGGTTCGGCGAAGTCGGCATAGGCCTCGTCCACCACCAGGATGGTCCGGGCGGGCAGGCGACCGGCCAGGGCGGCCAGCTCGTCGGCGGGCACGGCGCGCCCCGAGGGGTTGTCCGGGTTGGTGACGAACACCAGGGCCGTGTTGTCGTCCACCACGGACAAAAGGGCCTCGAAATCGAAGGAGAAATCCCCGGCCAGGGGAACCTGGCGCATGGCCACGCCGCACAGCCGCGACTGATGCACGTAGATGGAAAAACAAGGGTTGAAGGCCACCACGTTGTCCCGGCCGGGCCGGGCCGCGATCCGGATCAACAGGTCGATGATCTCGTCCGATCCGTTGCCCGCCACCACCCCGGCCGGGTCCAGGCCGAAATGGTCGGCGATGCCCGCGGTCAGGGCCGGGTTGCCGCCCCGGGGATAGCGGAAGGCCAGGGGGGCCGTGCGCTCAAGGGCGCGCACCACCAGGGGCGAGACGCCCAGGGGATTTTCGTTGCTGGCGAGTTTTATGACCCGGGCCAGCCCGTATTTCTCCCGGATTTCATCAATGGACAACCCGGGCGCATAGGGCGTGAACCCACGCACCTCGTCCCGGACAAACGGCAGATCGGACATGACGGCAGCCCCCCGCGATAATGGTGCAGACAAGGCGCGGGAAGTTACCGCCAAAGCGGCGGATGGTAAAGGGCGTCGCGACAGTCGGCAACGCCCCCGGCGGCTATTTCCCTGCAGGTTCCGGCCGGATGGTCAGCACCGGGCAGGGGGCGCTCTTGACCACCTTCTCGGCCACGGACCCGAACAGAATGCGGTCGATGCCCTTGCGGCCGTGGGTGCCCATGACCAAAAGGTCGGCCTTCTCGCTTTTGACGGCGGCCAGGATCTCCTCGGCGGCATAGCCTGTGAGCACCTTGCCGGTGCAGGCGACGCCTTCGAAGCGCTTGGCCACGAACTCCTCCATGGTGGTGTCCGCCCCGGCCACGATCTCGCCCACGAAATTCTCGATGGAGCTCGGCGGCACATGGAACCCCAGGTATTCGCTCAGGGACGGGGCCACGTACAGGCACAGCACCTTGGCCCCGAAGGCCCTGGCCAGGGTGGCCGCATAGTCCGCCACATGGGGACTGTGTTCCGAAAAATCCACGGCGCACAAAATTTTTTCGATCTTGGCCATGCCTTCGTCTCCTTTTTGTCCGCGCCAGGCGGGCGTGATAAAGTTTTTGCCGCAGGCGTCGAAAAGATCAGCACGGGGCCGCATGTTGTATGCCCAATCCGGGGGAAATAGACAAGCCGCCCGCCAGGGCCTATACGTGCAGCAAAGTCCGGGCGGGCATCCGGCCAGGGAAAATTCTTCCCCGCCCCTGCCGCAAATTTCCAATGATTTCAGTGCAAAAACTTGCACACCACTTGGCAGGATACTTGCTAGGAAAAAGCAAAACGTCGCAGCGAGGTGAAGGCCATGAAGATCACGCAGGAACAGATAAACGCTCTGCGGCAGGCCGACAGCCAGGACCAATCCAGGACGACAGCGGAGGCCGGAGTCTTTGAGAACCTGCTGAACCGGGAAGTCCAGGGAATCGAGGCACAGGACGCAGGCACGATCTCCGCGCCGCCCATCGGCGGCGGGATGCATGAGATCGCCTCCCTGCTTCAAGCCGAGGGCGCGACCCCGGCCCAGGATCTGACAGAAAAAGAGCGCACGGCCATGGAAAACGTGGATAGCTTGCTGACCGAATGGGAAAATTATGCCGACCAGCTGGCCTCGGGCAGCCAGGAAGGCGGACTGCGCGAGGCCTACGGCGTGCTTGAGCACATCGAAAGCGGCGTGCAAAAGCTCAAGCAGGACTGGCCGGACATGTCCGAGGACAATCCCGGCATGGGCTCTCTGGTCAATGAACTGGAAGTGATGGCCGTGACCGAAAAGATCAAGTTCAACCGGGGCGACTACATCTAGCCCCATCCGCACGCCTCAGACCGGCCCGGCGGGTTGGATCGGCCTTGTGCCGCATCCGTCGGGCCGACAGCCCCCGCTTCAGTCGCCCCGCCTCCCCATCGGCCCGCCCCTGCGGGC
>NZ_JAZHDB010000120.1:0-19170 GCF_036584575.1 Desulfolutivibrio sp. | reverse complement strand
TAGTCCGCAAAAATCAAGGGCTTACGATTTTCATCGTAAGCCCTTGTTCTTTTTTGGTGGAGGCGATGGGGATCGAACCCACGACCTCGGCGTTGCGAACGCCGCGCTCTCCCAGCTGAGCTACGCCCCCGAAGGTGGAATGGGGCATGTAAACCCGTTTCGGCCGACGGTCAAGCCGAGGCAGGCGGCCTTGGGCCGATGCGTGTCGGATGTCCCGGGGTATCGGGTTGAAAAATATGGCGGGATTCTTGAAAAAACCTAGTCGGGCGCCCGGCAAAGATCCAGGCGATTGAGGACTTCGGCCACCCGGACGTCATAGGTGTGCCGACTGGCGATTTCCGCCCGCCAGGCCCGGATCAGGTCCGCCCGCAGGTTTCGTTCGGAAAAAAAACGTCGACACCGGGCCACGGCCTCGTCCGGGCGGGAAAAGACCGTCTCCCGGGTCAGTTCCCGGGGAAAGACGCCAAGCCCCGGGTTGTCGTCGGTAAGCAGGAACCCCCCGGCCGCCCACACGTCGAAATGGCGCTGGGTCAGGCCGTTTGGCAAAAGCAGTCCGGTCACGTTGAGGTTGATCCCCGACGCGGCATAGACTGCGGCCAGGGCCCCGTAATAGTCCACCGGCCCCCGGCAGGCCTGGCCGGGCAGAAGCTCTGCCCACCGCCCGTCCCCGAAGACCGCAAGCTCCACCTCCCGGGACAGGGCCGCCAGCACCTCCGTGCGTCGCGCCCGGCCGATCTCCTCGGCCCCGCATCCGGCCACCCGCACCGCGCCCTCCGGCCACAGTCCGGTGAGGCCGAGGGCCTGCACCCACCAGCCGAAATGGGGCCGCTCCCCGTGCGCGACCATTTCCCGGGCCGTGGCCGCAAGTTCGCTCGGGGGCAGGCAGCCGGAGAAAAAGCCCCGCTTGCCGGGAAATTCGCTGCGGCCCACGAAGACGGCCTTGTCGGCGAGATCCCGCGCCGCCTCGGGCAGGGGGGAGGGCAGCGGATCGAAAAATCGCGGGTTGGCGGCCAGGGGCAGATGATGCACGCAGGCGGCCCCATGGCCGGCCAGGGTCTTGATAAACCAGTCGTCGGTGACGAAAAGCGGGATCATGCGCCAAAACGGCGAACGCAGGCGGCTGATGAGATGGAAGGGATTGTCCACGCACCAGGCGGCCACGGCCGTCCCGGCCTGCCGCAGCAGGTAAAACACCCGGCCGAAATCGTCCAGGCCCTGGAAATTGACGCAAAAAAAGAGGTCCGGGGCGCCATCGCGCACGATCTCGGACAGATGCTCCAGGATCTCCGCCGGGTCCATGACCGTCGCCGCGAACCCGGCCCGGGTGAAGGCCTCGCGCAGTTCCGGGACCAGGAGGCTGCGGGCGGTTCCCGGCAGGAGCACCGTGCGCACGGCGGCCGGCGGGGCGGCAGGGGCGGGGGTTTCGGCCCGAAGACGGTCCAGGCACGCCTTGGCCCAGATCGGCCCCCAAAAGGACGGGAAGTGTTTGAGCCCCGGCATGTAGAAAAATATCGGCCCGGGCCACGGCCCGTGTAAGACCGTCTCCAGGGGGACCCGTTCGAAATCGGCGGGGATCGTTTCCCACCAGTGCTCCGGCATCTGGGCTTCGCACTCCGGACATTCCACGTAGAAGCATTTGCCCCAAGCCTGGGGCAGAAAGGTGGGCAGCCGCCAGGGGCTGGGCCCCAGCCCCAAAAACAGGGTCGGCCCGCGCTCTTCCCCGAAACGGGAAAAGCTTTCCCGGCAATCGGCCAGGGTCTGGGTCCGGCCCAACTCGTTTGTGACCGATATGCGGCTGGGCCGTGAGACATGGTCGTGCATGCGCGCCTTTCCTTGCGTGGCGGTTTCGGTTACCGTGCCTGAAGGCACGAAACACCATGAAAAAAATTCAGGATCATTATTTTTTGAAAGCCAAGCAGGAGAATTATCCGGCCCGCTCGGTCTATAAGCTACAAGAAATCCAGAAACAATGCAGCCTCCTGGGGTCGGGGCAAACCGTCCTGGACCTGGGGGCCGCCCCTGGTTCCTGGACCATGTATTGCGCCGAAAAGGTCGGCCACGGCGGCCGGGTGCTGGCCGTGGACCTCAACCCCCCGGCCATCTCGTTTCCGCCCCAGGTGACGTTCGTCGAGGACGACGCCTTCTCCCCGGGCCCGGAGCTCACGGCGGCCCTGGACGATCACGCCCCCTTCGACGTGGTGGTCAGCGACATGGCCCCCAAGACCACGGGCATCAAGTTCGCCGACCAGGCCAATTCCCTGGAGCTGTGCCAGCGGGCCCTGGAGATGGCCCGGGCCTTTCTCAAACCCGGGGGGCGGTTTGTGACCAAGATTTTTCAGGGCCCCGACGTCAAGGCCTTCGAGGGGGAGATGCGCGTCAGCTTCGCCACGGTCAAGGCCATAAAGCCCAAGAGTTCGCGCCCCGAGAGCAAGGAAATTTTTTACGTCGGCCTGGGCTTTCGTCCGGCCGAGGCCGACTCGGGTTACGACCCTGGCCGTGATAGTGGTTTCTCAACAAAAGATGCATGAGCATGAGTTATCTTCATACGGCGGTACGCCGGTTTCACGGGCATGACCGGGAAGAGCCTCCGGGGCGGCGCATGGGCCGGATTGCGGGTTGAACAATTTTTCGGAAACGGTCACAAGACCGGCGCGCCGGAAAAACCATGCGGCACAATCCGGGCGGGATGGACGACGCTCCCCCATGCCCGATATTTCATACGGAGGATATAATGGCCGGACATAGCAAATGGAAGAACATCCAGGCCCGCAAGTCGGTGCAGGACGTCAAAAAAGGCAAGACCTTCACCAAGGTGACCAAGGAACTCATGCTGGCCGCCCGGGCCGGAGGCGGCGACCCGAACACCAACGCCCGCTTGAAGTCGGCCATCGCTGCGGCCAAGGCCGTGAACCTGCCCAAGGACAAGATCGACACGGCCGTCAAAAAGGGCACGGGGGAACTGGCCGGGGAGAATTTCGACGAGGTCGCCTACGAGGGCTACGGTCCCGGCGGCGTGGCCATCCTGGTGGAGGCCGCCACCGACAACCGCAATCGCACCGTGGCCGAGATACGCCACATCATGAGCAAAAACGGCGGCGCCATGGGCGAGTCCGGGTGCGTGGGCTGGATGTTCGAGAAAAAGGGCGTTTTGACCTTCGCCAAGGAGAAATACGACGAGGACCAAGTCATGGAAGTGGGCCTGGAGCACGGCGCCGAGGAAGTGGCCGACGAGGGCGACGTGTGGGAGGTGCATACCGCGCTTGAGGCCTTCGAGACGGCCCGGCAGGGATTCGAGGCGGCGGGCATGGCCTTTGACGAGGCCGAGATCACCATGGTTCCGGCCAACAGCGTGGCCGTGGACGCCGAGACCGGGGCGAAGATCATCCGGCTCATGGAGGCCCTTGAGGACAACGACGACGTGCAGAAGGTGCATTCCAATTTCGATCTGCCGGACGATGTCCTGGCCCAGATGGGCTAGGGCGTGGGCGCAGAGGGAATAGTGGTCCTGGGGCTTGATCCGGGGTCGCGCTGCACCGGCTACGGGCTGGTGCGCGAGGTGTCCGGGCAGGTGTCGCTCCTTGAGGCCGGGACCATCCGCACCGAGCGCGAGACGGACGTGGCCGCCAGGCTGGGGCTGATCTATTCCGGGGTGGCCGCGCTCATCGAACGCCACGGGCCAAGCGAGGCCGCCGTGGAAAGCGTGTTCGTGGCGGTCAATTCCGCCTCGGCCATCAAGCTCGGGCAGGCCCGGGGGGCGGCCCTGGCCGCCTGCGGGGTGGCCGGGGTGACGGTTTTCGCCTACGAACCCACCCTGGTCAAAAAGAGCCTGGTGGGCGCAGGCAGGGCCGAGAAATCGCAGGTCGCCTTCATGGTGGGCAGGGTGCTGGGATGCCGCGAGGTCATGGCCAAAGACGCTTCGGACGCACTGGCCGTGGCCGTGTGTCATCTGAACCGGAAACGCTTTTTGAAGCTGTGCGGGGCGTCATGATCGGATATCTTCGGGGAGAGCTTCTGGCCCGGGCCGAGAAAGGGGCCTTGGTGCTCACCGCCTCGGGCGTGGGCTACGAGGTGCGGCTGTCCGCCAGCGTGGCCGCCGGGCTCCCGGCCGTGGGGGCGGAGGTGGCGTTTTTCGTGCACACCTCGGTGCGCGAGGACGCCATCGAGCTCTTCGGCTTCCCCGGCCTGGAGGATCGGGCCACCTTCGAGGTGCTCATCGGCATTCCGAAGCTTGGCCCCAAAACCGCCCTGTCGATTCTTTCGGTCTACGACGCCCCGGCCCTGCGCGCGCTGTGCGCCGGGGACGATCCCGGCCCCCTGGCCCGGGTTCCGGGCATCGGCAAGAAATCCGCCCAGCGCATTTTCGTGGAGCTCAAATACAAATTGGACATGGGCCAGGGGGGCCTGCCCCTGCCCCGGCCGGGCGTCGCCCCCACGGTTTTTTCCGACGCCCTGGCCGGTCTGGCCAACCTGGGCTATCCCGAGGGCCAGGCCGGGACCGTGCTGCGGGCCGTTTTGGACGCCGAGCCCGATCTTGACGTGTCCCAGGCCTTGCGCCAGGCCTTGAAAAAGCTGGCCAGGGAGCGCTCGTGAGCGACGACCGCGCCCTTCCCGACGATTCGGTGCGGCCCGGTCGGCTGGCCGAGTTCATCGGCCAGGACGACCTGCGGGCCAACCTGGAGGTCTTTTTGCGCGCCGCCAGGGATCGCGGGCAGGCCTTGGACCACAGCCTGTTTTACGGCAACCCGGGCCTGGGCAAGACCACCCTGGCCCGGATCATGGCCTCGGAACTGGGGGTCAACCTGGTGACCACCTCGGGGCCGGTGCTGGAGCGCGGCGGCGACCTGGCCGCCATCCTGACCAATCTCCAGCGCCGGGACATCCTCTTTATAGACGAGATCCACCGCATGCCCGCCGCCGTGGAGGAGATCCTCTATCCGGCCATGGAGGACTACAAGCTGGACCTGATCATCGGGCAGGGGCCGGGGGCGCGTACGGTGCGCATCGACGTGGAGCCGTTCACCCTGGTGGGGGCCACCACGCGCATCGGGCTTCTGACCTCGCCGCTTCGCGACCGCTTCGGGGTGATCTTCCGCCTGGAGTTTTATTCCCCGGAAGAGCTGGCCCGCATCGTGACCCGGGCGGCCCGGATCATCGGGGTCGAGCTGTCGGCCGAGGCGGCCCTGGTCATCGGGGAGCGTTCCCGGGGCACGCCGCGCATCGCCGGGCGGCTCCTTCGCCGGGTGCGCGATTTCGCCGAGGTGGCCGGGGCCGGGGTGCTGACCGGGGACATCAGCCGGGAGGCGCTTGGCCGCATGGACGTGGACCCCCACGGCCTGGACCAGATGGACCGCAAGATTTTGACGGCGCTTATCGGCCATTTCGGCGGCGGGCCGGTGGGGGTCAAGACCCTGGCCGTGGCCTGCTCCGAAGAGGTGCGCACCCTGGAGGAGATATATGAGCCCTACCTCATCCAGTGCGGCCTGCTCAAACGCACCCCGCGCGGCCGGGTGGCCACGGCCAAGGCCTACCGGCACCTGAAGATGACCCCCCTGTCGTAAGGCGGCGTGGGCGATTTGCGGGAAGGGGGAGAGGCCTGGGGCGGCCATGGGTTGTGGAGGAGATGCCTCCGGCGGCCAAAGGGTTTCACCCTTTGGAATCCCGTAACGGGAAAGGCCGGGGGCTGCCGCGATGTCTTGTAAGGCGCAATGTGCCGCATGGCCTGCCGCCAACGTCAACCGGAGCCACTTTCATGCCCGCCACATCGCTTTCCGTCCGCCTGCTGGCCGTCACCCCGAACGCCCTGGAACTGATGTATGCCGCCTTTCGCCAGTGTTATCACGCGGGCTACGTGGGGGACATGTGGGACGGGCTGCTGGCCGGGGAGCCTCCCCGGGAGAAGCAGGCGGCCTTTGTGGAGCGCATTCTGGCCTCCGGGCACGACAGCCCCGTGGAGCACGTGAGCTTCACCTTCGCCATCGAGGGGGTCTCGCGCACGCTCACCCACCAGTTGGTGCGCCACCGCATCGCGTCGTATTCCCAGCAGAGCCAGCGGTATGTGGACGCCTCGGATTTCGACTACGTGCTGCCGCCGTCGTTGGCCAGAATTCCTGAGGCCAAGGCCCGCTACGAGGCGTTCATGGCCGAGGCCGCAGCCTGCTACCGGGAGCTTCAGGCCATGCTTGCGGCCAAGGGGCGAAAGGGCCAGACGTCCAACGAGGATGCCCGCTTCGTCTTGCCCGGGGGCGTTGAGACCAAGATCGTGACCACCATGAACTGCCGCTCGCTTCTGCATTTTTTCGAACTGCGCTGCTGCATGCGGGCCCAGTGGGAGATCCGCGCCCTGGCCGAGGGCATGCTGGCCCTTTGCCGCGAGGCCCTGCCGGTGATCTTCGCCACGGCCGGGGCCAAATGCGCCCGCCTGGGCTATTGCCCGGAGAGCGAACGCTTCAGTTGCGGCAAATATCCGGTTCGCCCTGCCTGAAGCGGCCTTGGCGGCGACCTCGCCGGGAAACGAGCCCATCCATATCGAGAAGCCGTTTGTATTTTTTGCAAGGCCCGGGGGTTTTTTCCCGGGTCGCGTCGGCTTCGCCCTCCCGCAGGCGAGCGCGCGGGCCTTTCAGACATGGCGAAGGTGTCCTCCCGGGCCGCGCCTTTCCGCCGTCCGGCGCGGGACGGCGGACGGCCCGCGTTCGTGTCCGCCCATTCCGCCCGAGTGGCGTGGAATGCGCCTGGCCGACGGGCCATCATCACCCGAACCCGCCTCAACTGGCGGCGGCCATGCCGCCATGTTTTTTTCTGTGCCTCGGGCAGCCCCAGACCATCCGTTTTTGCGTATATCCCGTGCAAATAGAGCCCTCTGGCGACAAGTATCCGATTCGTCGATAAAATCTCCTAATCCCGTCAGATCGCCGAATTTCAGGGTTCATAAGTGCGAAAAAAGGGGAACTCTCCTTTTTTCGCAGGGCAATCCCGTTTGCTTGTGCAGGGTAAAAAATGTTCGTTTTGAAGAAGACAAATGAAATGAGTGTGTTGTGATGATATGGAAATGATCGCTATCAGGCGCAGAAACGAAAAATCCTAGGGCCACGGGCCTTTCAGGGTGTCAACGCATGAAAAATGTTACGGAGAGCTCTCGAAATAATAAATTATCATTCGAAAAATGGAGAAAAATGAAAATAAGCCTGTGGAAAAAACTTTCACAGATGTTGAAAAAAAGGCCGGACACCCGGCAACCCCCGCCAGGACAGGGTTCGCGGGCGCCCCGAAGATGCCGACCATACCTTGATCAGCGGGAATGCTTTTTAGATTCAGTTGGTTACGCTGTAGAGAACAAGACCGCCCACAGTCCCCAAGCCATCTCTAATCCGTTTTTGCCAACGCCGTCCGTCTGGGTATGGTGCCGCCCATGGAAAAGATCTGGACCCAAACCAAGCTCCTGCTCGAAAAGACCGTCAGTCCCGGCCTTTTTCACCTTTGGATCAAACCCCTTTCCGCCCGCGTCGCCGGGGATGCCCTGGAACTGACCGCCCCCAACGCCTTCGTGGCCGCCTGGGTGCGCGAACGGCTTTTGGACGCCATCACCGAGGCCGCCGCCTCGGTCATGGGCCGACGTCCCGAGGTGACTGTCGCCGAGGCCGGAGCAAACCCCGAACACGGTCGGCCCGCAAGCGGCGCGGCCCCGGGCAAGGCCCCGGTGGCCGTGTCCCTGGGACTGCCCGCGGAGATGCCGCTGCGCACGGTGTCCGAAGACCGTTTCCGTTTTTCCTTCGACGATTTCGTGGTCGGACCCTGCAACGAGCTGGCCTATGTGGCCTCCCGGGGCATCTGCGAGCAAACCCTGGCCTCGGAGCAGCTCTTTATCAGTTCCTCCCCGGGCCTGGGCAAGACCCATCTGCTCCAGGCCATCGGCCGCCAACTGTGCCATGCCCCGGGCAAGGCCAAACCCCGGGTGGTCTACCTCACGGCCGAGGAGTTCGCCGGACGCCTGATCATGGCCATCAAGGCCCGGGACGTGGAGCGTTTCAAGACCTCGTTTCGGGAGAGCGTGGACGTGCTGCTCCTGGAAGACATCCATTTTTTCCGGGACAAGCCGCGCATCCAGGCCGAACTGCTCAACACCCTAAAGGCCCTGCGGTCCCGGGGCTGCCGTCTGGTGTTCACCAGCTCCTTTCTGCCCAAGGAACTCTCGGGCGTGGACGAGCAGCTGGCCTCGCGATTCTGCTCGGGATTTCTGGCCGGGATCGTGCCCCCGGACCTGCCCACCCGCAAGCGCATCCTCGAACGCAAGGCCGCCGTACATCAGGTGCTTTTGCCCGAGGCCGTGTCCGACCTTTTGGCCGAACACCTGCGTGTGGACATCCGACAACTCGAAAGCTGCATCCACAACCTGGCGCTCAAAGCCAGGCTCTTAAACCGGGCCATCTCCCTGGAAATGGCCTGGGAGGTGCTCGGCAACTACAAGATCGAAAACCCCACCCTGACCCTGGACGACATCGTGGACTACGTCTGCGACGTCTACCGCATCTCCCCCGATCAGTTGTCCTCCAAGTCCCGCAAGCGCGAACATGTCCTGGCCCGCAACACGGCGTTTCTGCTGGCCCGGCGGCACACGGAAATGTCCCTGCAGGACATCGGCCAGCGTTTCAACCGCCGCCATTCCACCGTGGTCAAGGGCATCACCTCCCTGGAGCGGCACTTGAGCCTGGAGACCCCCTTGGGTCGGCAGATCGAAAAAACCCTGGAGCGGGTCTCGCCCTAGGATTTTTCCCGGAAGCGCTTGCGCCCCGGGCTACTGCCGCACCATGGCCCGCAGAAGCGGCGTGCGGCGGATGATCCAGGCCGCGCCGAAGCAGGCGGGCAGAGACAGGACGAAAAGGATCAGGCACTTGGCCATACCTGGCAGGGGCAGCGGCGTCAGGGCCCGGGCCAGGGCGACCATGATCGGCGGGTGGAAGACGTAGACCGCGAAGGCGCTGGCCGACAGGGCCGCCACGAGGCGGCTCTGGGTGTTCCATTTTTCGCGTAGGGCCGTGATGATGCCCACGGTCATGCACACGCCGTTGGTCGACTCCCACAGGGCATAGGCCAGGCTTTGCCAATGCAGGCCGCCGGACAGCCTGCCCATGTCCCCGCCCGTTCCGAAAAGAAGTAGCCCCCCCCATACCGGCAACCCGGCGCACACGGTCAAAAGACAGGCCCGGCCGAGGCGGTTTTCGGCGGTGTGCAGCCAGTCGTTGGCCTTTGCCGCGATGCCGAAGCCAAAGAGCACGACATACTGGGTGAAATAGCCAAGCTGCATGTTGCACACCATGGCCCCGATGGGCATGACCAGCCGGACCAGGAATGCGCCGACGGCGCAGAGCAGGATCAGCCTGATCAAAAGCGGCGCGGCCAGGGGGCGGGGAGGGCCGACCCGGGGGGCCGGCTTCACGAGCGCGGCCGCCCCGGCGTAGATCAGGCAGAAAAGAAGCAAGGCCAGGGCGAACCACATGGGGCCGCTGCCGGACAGGATGTGCAGGTCGGCCACATAGATCCGGTAGAATCCGGCGAAGTCGATTTTGGAGCGTACGTCCTCCATGTTGGCCAGATAATAGACGGTCAGGGGATGTACGACCGCCATGTAGAACAGGGTCGGGAGCCCCAGGCGCGTCAGGCGGCCGAAGACGAAGGCCCGTGCGCCCTTGCGGCGCAGGGCCAGGGCGGCATAGTAACCGGCCAGGGCGAACAGCGTCCCCATGAAAAAGGACTGGCAGAGCCCCTCGATGAAGACGAAAAACAGCAGGGCGGGAGGCCCCGGGGCGACCGGATCGCGGTAGTACCAGCCGCCCACCCCGCTGTAGGTGATCACGGCGTGGATGAAGACCACCAGCACGATCAGGCTCAGGCGGGCATTGTCCACAAAAAGCATGCGGCCCTGGCCCATGCGGCCTCCTTGGCGCCGGGGGATAAGGATGTCCCCGCGTCGCGCCGGACGGGTCCGGTTTCCGCGAAAAGATGCGGGTGGAGACGGCCACGGGCTGCATCGCCCGGGCGGACCATCCGTCGGCGTTTCGGTTACGTCACTTTTACGGGAAATCCCATGGCCGACATGGTGCGGGAAGACTCGCCGCCTCCGGCGACACCCGTGAGAAAGGAAGCCCTTGCCCTGCTCTTGGGAGATGGCCGTTTGGCGTCCCAAAACAAGGCCCCGGTTTCGAAAAACCGGGGCTTTGCGCCGTCAGCAGCGGCCAGTCGCCAGGCGGCCAGTCGCCGGGCGGGCGGCCGCCTGGCAAAAAGACACGAAAATCCCTCGCTTGCCGCGCGGCAGGGCTGCGGCCCGGGCGAGATTTTCGAGGCGCGCTGGCGCCATGCTAGTCGGTGACGACCATCACGCTTGAGGCCTTGACCATGGCCTTCACCTTGCTGCCGGCCTTCAGGCCCATTTTTTCCACGGAATGCTTGGTGATGACGGATACGACCTCCACTCCCGGGGCCACTTCAATAACCACTTCGGCGTTGACCAGACCGATGGTGATTTCCTTGATCGTTCCGGGGATGAGATTGCGGGCGCTGACGTTCATGGAGATTCTCCTTGCGTTGAAGGTTCGGGGATGCGGCCGCCAAGCGTCTCTTGGTGATGGCGGCCACCATGCCCGACACCTTAAGTCACGAAATGAAATAAAAACAAGATCGTCACGTTTTTCATGCAGTCGGGACAGTGCCGTCGGGGCCATTATCCGGCCAGGTTGCGCAGGAGCACCAATGCCGAGCGGGCGTTTCGCAGGTTGAAGGCGGCCCGGGTGGCGCACAGGCCCACCCGCAGGGTGGCCGTAAAGGGCCCCTGTTCGGGCAGGGCGGTAAAGATCTCCTCGCCGTCGTCGGTGGCGGCCAGGGCCAGGATGGCGTCCGGGGCGTGCAGGCGCTGGAAGTGGTAGGCCGCCGCCCCCCGGCCAACCCCTGGACTGACGGTCTCCACGAAGGCCGGGCCCTGGCGCACGGTGACCTCCAGGCCCGCCGCCAGGCCCATAAGGGTGGCGCAGAGCTCCCTGGCCCGCATCTCGCCCAGGCTCTTGTCGGCGCGGCGGTAGCGCCACACCAGGGAATGTTCCCTTTCCTCCACGGTGGCCCCGGGAAGGCGTCCGGCGAAGCGCTGCATCAGCGGCAGGATGGTGGCGATCCATTCCCGGGGCAGGGGCCGGGGCATGATCCAGTCCTGTCCCGCCTCGCGCAAAAAGGCCCCGTTTTCCGCCGCCAGGGCCACGGGAAGCGTCCCGAACAGGCGCTCCATGTCCGCCCGGCTGCCGGAACCGATGATGACCACCATGTTGGCCGGATCCCGGCCAAGCAGGGTCAAAAGCTCCAGGGATTCGGCCGCAGGGGCGTCCGGCGCGGCGTCCCTGGAGACGAAAAGCCCCTCGGCCTCCAAAAGCAAAAGCCGCCGTTTCGCCTGCCGCGCCGCCTCCACCATCTGCTGCGCCCCCAGGGGCGACAGGCAGTGGGATTCCAGGCGGCGGCGTTCGTCGCGGACCCCGAACAGCGAGTCCAGAAAATCCCCGGCCCAGTGCCGGACGTCGAACCGGGTCAGGCGCGCGAACAGCGTCTGGTTTATCCGAATCTGGGCGGCCCGGTCCATGGTCAGCGAGGTTTCGATGGCCTCGGCCATCTCGCTTATGTCGCGCGGATTGACCGTGATGGTCTCGCCCATCTCGGCGGCCGCCCCGGCGGTTTCGCTCAGGATCAGAACGCCGGTGCCGCCGTTTTTGGCGGCCACGTATTCCTTGGCGATGAGGTTCATGCCGTCGCGCAGGGGGGTCACCAGGGCCACGTCGCTGGCGGCGTACAAGGCGGCCAGTTCGCCCAAGGGAAAGGAGGAGAAGCGATAGAGGATCGGGGTCCAGGCCATGGTGGCGTATTTGCCGTTGATGCGCCCGACCATCTCGTCGATGCGTTTTTTCATCTCCTGGTATTTTTTGATCTCGATGCGCGAGGGCACCACCACAAGCATCAGCACCACCTTTTCCAGGCGCTCGGGATGCCGCTTCAGGAAGCGGTCGAAGGCCGCCAGGCGGTTTAAAATGCCCTTGCTGTAGTCCAGGCGGTCCATGGACAGGATGATGTCGGCCCCGGCCAGGGACCGGCGCAGATCGTCGGCCAGGGCCCGGGCCGGGGCCGAGGCCGCGGCCCCGGCATATTTGGCCACGTCGATGCCCATGGGAAAGGTGTCGGCCACCACCGGCCGGTCCTCCACGGCCAGTCGGCCCATGTTGTTGGGCAGCCCCAGGATGCTGGAGACGCTGCTGACGAAGTGCCGGGTGTAGTCGTAGGTGTGGAAGCCCACCAGATCGCTGCCCAACACCCCGTGCAAAAGGGCCTGGCGGCAGGTCCGGGGCAGGGTGCGGAAGAGTTCATGGGAAGGGAAGGGGATGTGCAGGAAAAAGCCGATGGCCGCCAGGGGGTGGGCCTGGCGCAAGAGTTGCGGCAGGAGCATGAGCTGGTAGTCGTGAACCCAGATCACGTCGCCCTCGCGCAAAAGGGGCGAAATGGCTTCGAGAAACCGGGCGTTGACCTTTTCGTAGGCCCGCCAGGAGGCCTCCCGGTAACTGACGTAGGTGGGGAAATAGTGAAAAAGCGGCCACAGCACGGCGTTGCAAAAGCCGTGGTAGAAGGCGTCCATCTCATCACTCGGGACGTGCACCGGATGCATGTCGAAGGCCCCGTCATGGCCCTCAAACAGGTCGAGGCCCGCAAGGCCGGTCAGAGGCCGCCCCGGCCAGCCCACCCACAGGGGCTTTTCGTCAAAGGGCGACTCGGCCGGAAGCGCGTTTAGATAGGCCTCAAGGCCCGTGGCCAAGCCTCCCGCCGAGGGTTCGACCGCAATGCGGCCATCCGTTTCCACCAGCCGTACGGGCAGGCGGTTGGAGACGATAACGAGTCTCATGGGGTGCTCCAGTGTGCTGCGCCGCTTGCGGGCGGCGGGTTTTCCTCCGGGTGGGCGGTGTGTTCGCTCTAGACGTGGTTGCGCAGCATGAGTTCCCGGGGATGGGGCTGCAGATACCACTGGTTTTTGAGATAGGCCGCGTCGTATTTGCGCACGAAATGGGACAACAGGGTCACGGGCACGACAAGCGGCAGCCGTCCGTCCCGGTATTCCGCAAAAAGCTCCAGGGCCTCGGCCTTTTCATCCGGGGTGAGCTGTTTTTTGAAATAGCCCAGGATGTGTTGCAGCACGTTGGCATGTTTGGCCGGGGTGGCCCGCAAGGCCATGGCCGACAGCAGAAGGCGCTGGTACTGCGGGAAAAGCTCCGCATCCGGCACGGCCCTGGCCCGAGCCGCCAGACGTCCCATCTCGCCTGCGATCTTTGGCGAATGGGACATGAGCAGGTACTTGTGGCTGGCCTGGAAGGCCGCCAGCCGTCCCGCCCGGAGGCCCTTGCCCGGGGCCTTCGGAGGTGACCCTTCAGGCGGCGTCCCGTCCAGGCCGACTTCGGCCAGCAGGTCGCGGTATCTGGCCAGGGTGAACACCCGGGCGATGAAATTTTCCCGCAGCCCGGCGTCGTGCAACCGTCCCTCCTCCTCCACGGGCAAAAGCGGGAAGCGGTCCATGAAGGCCCGGGCGAAAAGTCCCACCCCGGTCATGGCCGGGGGGCCTTTTTCGGGGTAGACCTTGACCCGGGCCATGCCGGACGAGGGCGATTTGCTCTTGAAGATGTATCCGCACAGGTTTTCCCCGGCCAGTTCCGAAACCCGGCGGGCGCAATAGGCGAGCATCCGGCCGGTGAGATCGATGCCGGTCGTGATCGTCACAAGGCGTGGGCTGGCGGGGTCGCCGGTCAGGCGCATGGCCGGTCGCGGCGTGCCCAGGCCGCATTCGGCCTCGGGACATACCGGCAGGAACTCAAAATACGCCGCCAGGGTGTCGGCGACAAAGGCGTCGCGTTTGTGCCCGCCGTCGTAGCGCACCGGGTGACCCAGAAGGCAGGCGCTCACTCCCAGGCGGATGGGTCGGTCCATGATCTCCCTCTTCGGGGGCCGCGTCACGGCCCGGCTCGTGGGGAGGGTTGCCGGGCGCGTGCAAAGCGGATAAGTCTTTTTCCCCTTTATGGGACAGCATACGGTTTTTCGTCAAAAAATCAAATCCCGGCGGGGCCGGGGCAGGAGAGTGGGGGCGGGGCATGGCCCAATGCGCAGCGACAGCGGTTTTTTTCGATTTCGGCGGGGTGGTGGCCGAAGAGGGCTTCAAGTCCGGGCTGGCGGATCTGGCCGAGGCCCGGGGACATAGTCCCCATGCCGTCATCCGGGCCGGGTTCGACGCCATGTGGGACTCGGGGTTCGTCACCGGCGCTGGCGACGAGGCCGATTTCCTGCGCGAGTTTGCCGCCGTGTCCGGCATGAAGGTCAATGCCGCCGAATTGCGGCGCACGGTTTTTTTGCGCTTCACGGTGCGGCCGTTCATGTTGGACTGCGCCGACCGCCTGCGCGCCGCCGGGATCAGAACCGCGATCTTAAGCGACCAGACCCACTGGCTGGACGAACTCGATCAGACCCTTTCGTTTTCCGCCCATTTCGATATGGTCTTCAACAGCTTCCATCACGGCGTCTCCAAGAGGGAAGCAGCCTTTTTCGAACTGGCTCTGGACCGCATGGGGGTCGCCCCCGGGGAGTCCATCTTTATCGACGACAATCCGGACAACGTGGCCGTGGCCGCCTCGCTTGGCATGACCGGCATCCACTATACCGGCAGGGAACGCTTTCTGGCCGACCTGGCCCGTCTGTGCCCGGCGGCCCTGGAGGACATCTAGATGCGTGGAGTCTATTCCTTTTTCGGCCTGGCCGCCGACGGCCTGCCCATCATCGGCATCTTCGCCCTGGCCGCCCTGGTCATGGCCCTTTTGCGCTGGCCCTACGCCGCTGTGTTTTTTCTCCTGCTCACGACCTTTTGCGTGCAGTTTTTCCGCGATCCCGAGCGGGTGGCCCCGGACGCCCCGGGGCTGGCCGTGTCCCCGGCCGACGGCCGGGTGGTCCGACTGGGCCGCGCCCCGGACCCCTTGACCGGGGAGATGAAGGACGTGGTGTGCATCTTCATGAACGTCTTCAACGTGCATGTGAACCGGACGCCCGTGGCCGGGACCATCGAGCGCATCAAATATTTTCCCGGGAAATTCTTCAATGCCGATCTGGACAAGGCCTCGGTGGACAACGAACGCAATGTGGTCGTGGTCAAGGACGCCTCGGGAGATTCGTTCACCGTGGTGCAGATCGCCGGGCTCATCGCCCGGCGTATCGTGTGCCGGGCCGCGCCTGGCGATGCGTTCCTGCGGGGCGAGCGGTTCGGCATGATCAAGTTCGGATCGCGGGTTGACGTTTATCTGCCGCATGGTTATCATCAGTCCGTCACAATGGACCAAAAAGTGTTGGCCGGACAAACGGTCATCGCGGAAAAGACCCCGTAGAAGGAAAAATGGACGAAACTGCCCAAAGGCCCGCCCGAAAGGGCGTCTACATCCTGCCCAACCTGCTGACCGTGGGAAGCCTCTTCTGCGGTTTCATGGGCATTTTGTGGGCCTTGGAGGGGCGTTTCGACCTGACCGCCCTGGCCATCCTGGTCAGTTGCCTGTTCGACGGCCTGGACGGCAAAGTGGCCCGCCTGACCCGGACCTCCAGCGACTTCGGCGTCCAGCTCGACTCCCTGTGCGATCTGGTGGCCTTCGGCGTGACCCCGGCCATCATGCTCTACCAATGGGAACTCCATGCCTTCGGCCGCCTGGGCATCATGGCCTGCTTCCTCGTGGTGGCCTGCGGGGCCCTGCGGCTGGCCCGGTTCAATATCCAGAGCGCCTCGGGCAGCAAGAAATTTTTCGTCGGCCTGCCCATCCCGGCCGCCGGGTGCATCATCGCCACCCTGTACATGTTCACCCAGTACGTGCCCGATGCGTTCTTGGAATCGGTCATGCCCAAGGCCTGTCTGGTCATGGCCTATCTGGTCTCCTTCCTCATGGTCAGCCGGGTGCGCTACGCCTGTTTCAAGGAATTCGGGCTCCTCAAGGCCCATCCCTTCCGGGCCATGGTCACCGCCATCCTGCTTTTCGTCATGGTGGCCTCGGAGCCCAAGCTCTTCGGTTTCCTGTTCTTTTTCGGATACATGATCTCCGGTCCCATCTACACTTTCTTCGTTCTACCCCGCCGGTCCCGTGCGCTACGGGAGTCCCTCCAGGAACTCTCGTAACCATCGTCGTACCCGCATACCGGCAATCCCCGTATTGTCATGACCAAGTCCCTCGGCTAGGGTAGTCCCTCGCCGTGCCCTGTCCTGCACCCTTCCGTCCGCCCCTGCGGACGCCCCAAGGAGTCGGCCATGTCCGAACGCGTCTACATCTTCGACACCACCTTGCGCGACGGGGAACAGTCCCCCGGCGCCACCATGACCCCCCAGGAAAAAGTCCGCATGGCCCGCCAGTTGGAAACCCTGGGCGTGGACATCATCGAGGCCGGGTTTCCGGCCGCCAGCGACGGCGATTTCGAGTCCGTGCGCATGATCGCCGCCGCCGTGAAAAACGTCCAGGTGGCGGCGCTTTGCCGGGCGCTCACCTCGGACATCGATCGCGGCTTCGCGGCCATCAAAGACGCCGTGAATCCGCGCATCCATACCTTCCTGGCCACCTCCGAGCTGCACATGAAACACAAGCTCGGCAAGACCCCGCGCGAAGTTATGGACATGGCCAGGGCCGCCGTGTCCCATGCCGCGTCGCTCACCAAAAACGTGGAATTCTCCGCCGAGGACGCCTCGCGCTCCGAACCGGAATTTCTGGCCGCCATGTGCGAACTGGCCATCGAGGCCGGGGCCACCACCATCAACATCCCCGACACCGTGGGCTACGCCCAGCCCGCCGAATTCGCCGAGCTCATCCGTTTCCTGCTCGGCCGGGTAAAAAACAGCGCCCAGGCCGTCTTCGCCGTGCACTGCCACAACGACCTGGGCCTGGGCGCGGCTAACACCCTGGCCGCCCTGGCCGCCGGGGCTAGGCAGGCCGAGGTGACGCTTTCCGGCATCGGCGAGCGGGCCGGGAACGCCTCCCTGGAACAGGTGGTCATGGCCCTTAAGACCCGGCCCAATTTCTACAATCTGGAGACCGGCGTGGTCTCGGAGCAGATCTACCCGTCCTGCCGCCTGCTCTCGCGCATCATCGGCATGCCCATCCCGCCGTACCAGTCCATCATCGGCCGCAACGCCTTCGCCCATGAGTCCGGCATCCACCAGCACGGCATGCTCAAGGACCGCCGCACCTATGAGATCATGACCCCCCAGTCCATCGGCCGGGCCGGGACCGAGATGGTGCTGGGCAAGCATTCCGGCCGCCACGCCCTCAAATCGAAAGTCGAGCAGCTCAACTACCGCCTGAGCGACGAGCAGCTTGATGTGGTGTTTGCGGCTGTCAAGGAACTGGCCGACCGCAAAAAGCAGATCTACGACGACGACGTGGAATCGCTCATCCTGGAAAACGTCTTCCGCATCCCGGACAAGTACCGCCTGAAATACCTGACCGTCCTGGCCGGAAACATCGAAATGTCCCCCTCGGCCAACGTGCTCATGGAGATCGACGGGAAAGAGGCCAAGGTCTCGTCCTTCGGGGTCGGTCCCGTGGACGCCGCCTTCGAGGCCATCAGCAAACTGACCGGCAAAAAGCCCGAACTGGAATCTTATCTGGTCAACGCCATCACCGGCGGGGCCGACGCCCAGGGCGAGGTGACCGTGCGCATCCGCGAGGGCGAAAAAACCTCCGTGGGACGCGGTTCCCATGACGACATCATCGTGGCCAGCGCCCTGGCCTACATCAACGCCCTCAATCGGATGGCCAAAAAAGAGGAGGAACGCGAATGCGCCGCACTTTAGCCGAGAAGATCCTCGCCCTGCACAGCGGCGAGGAGGACGTCACCCCGGGGCGCATCGTGCGTTGCCCCCTGTCCCTGGTCCTGGCCAATGACATCACCGCCCCCCTGGCCATCAAGGCCATGGCCAAAATGGGCGCGGACAAGGTCTTTGACCGGGAAAAGGTGGTCATCGTCTGCGACCACTTCACCCCCAATAAAGACATCGACTCCGCCGAGCAGGTCAAGTTCTGCCGCGAGTTCGCCGTGAAAATGGGCCTTGTGAACTACTTCGAGGGCGGAAACGTGGGCGTGGAGCACGCCCTTCTGCCCGAACTGGGCCTCGTGGGGCCGGGCGACGTGATCGTCGGCGGCGACTCCCACACCTGCACCTACGGCGGCCTTTCCGCGTTCGCCACGGGCCTTGGCTCTACCGACATCGGCGCGGCCATGGCCCTGGGCGAGACCTGGTTCAAGGTTCCGCCGACCATCAAGGTCAAACTCGCCGGAACCCTGGCCCCCTTCGTCGGGGCCAAAGACCTCATGCTGAAGCTCATCGGCATGCTCGGCGTCTCCGGCGCCCTCTACAAGGCCCTGGAATTCACCGGCCCCGTCAGCGCCGGGCTCACCGTCGAGGGCCGCATGACCATGGCCAACATGGCCATCGAGGCCGGGGGCAAGGTCGGCCTTTTCGCCTCGGACGAAAAAACCGTGGCCTACGCCGCCGCCCACCACCGCCCGAACGCGCCGCTTCTGGCCGCCGATCCCGGCGCGGCCTACGAACGCGAGGTCGAAATCGACGCCACGGGCATGTCGCCCCAGGTGGCTTGCCCGCATCTGCCCGACAACGTCCGGCCCGTGGAGGAGCTGTCCGACATCGTCATCCACCAGGCCGTCATCGGCTCCTGCACCAACGGCCGCATTGAAGACCTGCGCGTCGCCGCCGCCATCCTCAAAGGCAAAAAGGCCGCCAAAAACGTGCGCCTGATCATCCTTCCGGCCACCCCCGCCATCTGGAAGCAGGCCCTGGCCGAGGGACTTCTGGAAACCTTCATGGACTGCGGGGCCATCGTCGGGCCGCCCACCTGCGGGCCCTGTCTGGGCGGGCACATGGGCATCCTGGCCGGGGGCGAGCGGGCCATCGCCACCACCAACCGCAATTTCAAGGGCCGCATGGGCTCACTCGACAGCGAAGTCTATTTGGCCAGCCCCGCCGTGGCCGCCGCCAGCGCCCTGACGGGGGTCATCACCCACCCGGCGGCCGTGTAGGCATGTGGATGACCTGGAAGGAATCCTTGCCGCCGATGGCCTCGAACTTCTCGGCGAAAT